>DUPK01000076.1 GCA_012838345.1 Clostridiales bacterium
ACAACAACCGCCGCAGCAAGGCAAAGCTGAAGGGCCTGCCGCCTGCTCTTCACAGGCAACAAGCCCTCTCGGTTGCTTGACTTTTTCTCTTTTACATTTTGTCTAACTTTTTGGGGTCACTTCACTTTGCAGCCTGTTTATTTTTTTACGCCGCGAGCGGGTTTTAAGTAATATTTTTCCCCTGAATTAATAAAGTATATTAACATACGGGTAAAGGCGCCGTATATATCTCAAATTATTTGACGCTTTAATAAAATTTTTTACATATTAGCGAGCTTATCCACATAGAGATGTTAGCGGGAAAAACAATGGGTGAAAGCTCACCCAACAAGGGGGAAACGGCATGGAAAACACTAGAATCTATGAGGATATTGCACTGCGCACGGCGGGAGACATATATCTGGGTGTTGTCGGGCCTGTCAGGACGGGAAAATCGACGTTCATAAAGCGCTTTATGGAGACACTCGTGCTCCCAAATATTGAAAATGTCTATGCAAGGGAAAGGGCGAGGGACGAACTGCCTCAGAGCGGGTCCGGGCGCACGGTTATGACTGCCGAGCCAAAATTCGTTCCTGAGGAAGCGGCGGTAATTCCCATAAATGAAGCGACCACAGTGTCGGTTCGGCTCATCGACTGCGTCGGTTTTATGGTCCCCGGAGCCATAGGGCTGACCGAGGAAGGTTTCCCCAGAATGGTCACTACGCCGTGGTTTGACCATGAGATACCAATGACCGAGGCCGCGGAAATTGGGACTCGAAAGGTCATAGCAGAGCATTCAACCATAGGTATTGTTATAACGACGGACGGAACCATAACCGATATAGAGCGCGAAAATTACATAGAAGCGGAGGACCGCGTCATAAAGGAGCTTATGGCGATAGGAAAGCCCTTCGTCGTGCTTGTGAACTCCGCTGCCCCTTACTCTGAAATGGCACAGAGGGTCAGGGAGGAGATAAGCCAGAGGTACGGCGTTACCTGCCTTTCCGTAAACTGCCTTGAGCTCAACGAGCGTGATATTACCGAGATTATTAAAGCGGTGCTCTTCGAGTTCCCCATAAGCGAGGTTGGAATATACCTGCCCGCCTGGGTGGACGCTCTCCCGACCGAGCACCCGATAAAAAGCGGCGTATACAACGCCATTAGAGAAAGCTCGAACAATCTTTACAGGATAAGGGATGCGTCGGCCGCGGTCCTGGCAATGTCGGGGCAGGAAGCGGTGGAAAGTGCGGTCATAAAAGAGATAAATCTCGGAAACGGCGTTATCATTGCCAAAATCGAGCTGCCGCGCGAGCTGTTTTACAAGACCCTCAGCGAGCAGTCGGGCTTTGATGTGGGTGACGACGGGGACCTCATGTCCCTGATGACGGAAATGTCCGTCATAAAATCCGAGTATGACCGCATTAAAGACGCGCTGAGCGACGTTAAGACAAAGGGCTACGGAATTGTAATGCCGTCCATGGACGAAATGGAGCTTGAGGAGCCTGAAATCGTTAAGCACGGCGGGCGCTACAGCGTAAGGCTGAAGGCCAGCGCACCGTCCATACATATGATAAAGGCCCGGATAGAGACGGAGGTTTCGCCTGCTGTCGGCGGCGAGCGCTCGTCTGAGGATATGATAAACTACCTGCTGCAGGCCTTTGAGGGCGACATACAGAGGATTTGGAGCTCTAATCTCTTCGGCAAATCGCTCAACGAAATCGCGGGCGAGAGCCTGAACACGAAGATTAAAAAGATGCCCGAAGATGCTCAGGCAAAGCTCCAGGAGACGCTTCAGCGCATCATAAACGAGGGCAGCGGCGGGCTGATTTGCATAATTCTATAGTGAAAGCAACCTGGGGTGTTTCGAAAAACGAGGCACCCCGAAGTTTTTTCAGGTGAGCGTGCTGTTCGAAGCTCTATGATTTGTATGCAATATATAGAGATGCCGGGTTGACAAATATTGTATATTGTGCGCATGGCGTCGCTGCCAATTATATGGTACAATTTAAATAATTGGCAATCTAAAATTGATTTTTTAGGTAGAATATAAAAAATTACCCAATTTACGCCACAGCTTGCGGCAATGCTGCCTTGCAGGGGCAATCGTTTGTTAAATAAAGCATTTTGGGGGTTAGAATGTTTAAGAAAATAAAGTTTATACCTATTATTTTATTAACGCTGATACTCTTGTCAGCCTGTGGAAAGCACGGGGAAGAGCCGCTGCAATCGAGCACACCGTCCGAAATCAGCTCCGAACCGTACATAACACTTACGAACGAGTCCGGCGAAAAGCTCTATCTGGGTATGGGCAACGAGGAATGTGGAAAGATTCTTGGTTATGAGATAAAGGACGGTTGGCTGACCATGATACATATGTCAACAACTATAGAGCACAGCGTGCTGAGCATTATATCGTCGGATGGGCTCATCAGGTTAATTAGCAGTTCCACGCCCGAATGGACGATGGCCAGCGGTTTGGGTGTGGGCAGCGAAAAAGATGAGGCAATGAAAGTCTTTGGCGAACTTAAGCAGGCGGGCAAAAGGACACTCACATACAAGCTTGAAGATGGATATAATATCGACTTTATCGTTGGAAGCGACGGTAAGCTTATATCGGTAGGGGCCTCATGGCCGATTGCCGGGGATGCGGAAAATCCATATGGAGCAACATTTGGAATAAGACAGCTCATCGGCTGGGGTACAGGAGATGCCCACGTAGAAGGGGTTATATCGCCGCGTGAATATCTTGATATCTCCCATGAAGGGCCGGGAGAGTTTAAAGTAACTCTTAACGAAACCTATATTAGTAACAATAAGGAGTATAAAGACCAATTTGTTATTATCGACAGAACGGGCCCCTATAAGGGACGCGTGTTTAATCCTTCCAAGTACGTAGCCAGCATTGATGTGGTCGCAAGCGGCAAGTGGGCAATCTGGGCTGACTTGTATTTATTAGAAGCGATAGTCACTCAAGAGAGCTCATTTAAAGGCACCGGAGATTATGCCACGCTCTATATAAGTCCCGATACGGGGGGCATTACAGGGATTTGGAAAGTGACCCATGAGGGAGATGGAAAATTCATTTTAAAAACAAACAGTTTTTATACCGACGATGCGAATGCCAAGACAATTTTCCTTGAGTGCGACGGCCCCTATTCGGGGGAGATAGAGATTGAAAACCCGAAACACGCAAGCGGCAATATTATCCCGGTAGCCTTTGAGATAATAACAGACGGTAGCTGGGCGCTCGAGCGGGTGGGGTAGCTTAATCAATATGCCGTTAAAATGCTTCTTGGCGCTGTATTATTAATTGCCTGTATGTTTGATAAAGTGCGCCCCGGAAAGACACTCATAATGTCCTGCCGGGGCGCACTTTATCGTTTTGCTTTATTTAAGCTCCTGCGCCAGATAAGCCTCGCCGCGTACCCGCAGAGAAAGCCTATCGCCGCGCCCGCGAGCACGTCGGAAGCAAAGTGCAGGTAGAGGTAGAGCCGCGAGAATGCTATGATTACCGCAAGGGCGTAGGCCCAAGGCCGATACTTTTTGCCGTAGGCTCCTACCGCAGAGGCAAAGGCAAAGGACGCGGCCGCGTGCCCCGAGGGAAACGAGTAGTCCAGCGGCCGGGCGACCAACAGGACTATATCCGGCCTGAGCACAAAGGGGCGCTCCCTTGCCACTAGCGGTTTTATTATCAGGTTGACAGACAGGAAATCCAAAATGAGCGCGGTGGCGCAGACAGCCCCGTAAACACGGGTCTTTTTGAAGCTGAGCAGGAGCAGCGTGAGAACAATAAAAAGCAGCCCAGCATCTCCGAGGTGCGTCACATATTTCATTACAAAGTCGAGAGCCGGAAAACGAATGCTCTGTATTACGTCTAAAATCGCAAGCTCAAAGTTAACCATGCCTACCTCGTTAATTCTGCAAGTGGTCTTAATTAAAACAGTCCTATACACAGACCTCACACCGGACTTACATATATTTTTGCCCTGTAGCGCGGCTTTGATAAAGGCTATTCGGCCAGAGGTCCGGAAATGTCAGATCTTTGGGGTGCCTCATTGTTGAGACACCCCTTTACTGTCTTATTATATCTCGATAAGGCCCTCAAAATCCTTCTGCGCGTCGCCGGTCATAGTGATTCCGTCCCTGCCCCAGTTGATTATGAGGTCGCCGCCTAGCATGTGGACTGTTATGTCGTGCCCGAAGGGGCAAAGGCCCTTTTTGATGGCAACGGCCGTGACGGCGCAGGCGCCCGTGCCGCAGGCCCAGGTCTCGCCGATTCCGCGCTCCCAGACGCGCATGCGCAGAGTGCCCATATCGGTAAGGGAGACAAATTCAATATTCGCGCGCCGCGGGAAAATCTCCGCGTGCTCAAGAGCAGGGCCGACCTCCGGCAAGTCAATCGCGTCGACGTCGTCGGTGAATATCACGCAGTGGGGGTTGCCCATAGAAACGCAGCTAATACTGTACTCTACGCCGTTTACCTCGTACGGCGTGTCGATAACGGGATCGGGCAGCAAAACGGGGACGGAGGCGGCCCTGAAATCCGGCTGGCCCATCAGGACCGAAACCGAGTACACCGAGTCGTCGCGGACATAGAGATTGAGCTTCTTCACACCGCTTCCGGTTTCAAGCGTCATCATATCCTTGGGGACTCTGCCGCTCTCATAAAGGTACTTGGCCACGCAGCGCATGGCGTTGCCGGAAACCTCGCCCTCAGTCCCGTCGGCGTTGTACATCCTCATCTTAGCGTCGGCGACACCGGAGGGGAAGATGAGCACAATTCCGTCGCCGCCTATGCCCTTGCGGCGGCTTGAGAGCCAGACGCTCAGGGATTCGGGGTTGTCTATCTTCTGCTCGAAGCAGTCAAAGTAAATATAGTCGTTCCCGCTTCCGCGCATTTTTATAAAGCGCAGCGGAGTTTTCCTGCTGGGCAGGTGTGCGATGTCGAGAAGCTCTACGTTTTGCTGGTTATAGCCGCTTGCTATGGAGCTTGCAAGGGCGTTTGCAGTGTCTATGCTGGTAAGGCAGGCAATGCGGCGCTCGACAGCTTTTCTCCTAAGCTGGACGCTGTCGCGGTGCGGGAGCTGGCCCTTGCTGGAGGTCGAAATCATATACTGTATCCTGCCGCTCTCCAGAAGCTCAATTATGTCGTTTTTCCCCTCGTGGAGCTTGCCGACTGTAATGCTGGGTATTCCGGCGCGGCGCAGGGCGGCGGCCGTACCCTCGCTCGCATAGAGCTTAAAGCCTAGCTCCTTAAACTGCCTTGCGGTCTTAATTATCTCGCGCTTGTCGCGGTCGCGAACCGTTATGAGCACGCCGCCGCGGTTTGTCATGGAATAGCCCGCCGCCAGCAGTCCCTTGTAAAGGGCCTCCTCAACCGTATGCCCGATGCCGAGAACCTCGCCGGTGGACTTCATCTCGGGTCCGAGATGCGTGTCGACGTCAGTAAGTTTCTCGAATGAGAACACGGGCACCTTTACGGCGGTGAAGATGGATTTCCTGTAAAGACCGGTGCCGTAACCCATATCGGCGAGCTTTTTGCCCATAATTATGCGGGTGGCTATATCTACTATCGGCAGTCCCGTCACCTTGCTTATATACGGAATGGTCCTCGAGGCCCTGGGATTTGCCTCTATTACATAAACCTCGTTTTCATAGATGACATACTGGATGTTTATAAGCCCCTTGGTTTTAAGGGCTTTCGCTATGGTCTCGGTGCAGGAGATTATCTTCTGCGTCAGCGGGCCGCTTAGGTTTGAGGCCGGGTAGATTGCAATGGAGTCGCCGGAATGTACGCCGGCGCGCTCGACATGCTCCATGATTCCGGGTATCAGCACGTCCTCTCCGTCGCAGATGGCGTCGACCTCAACCTCGGTGCCCATCATGTACTTATCGACGAGGACGGGGTTTTCAACGCCGCCTGAGAGGATAATGTCCATATAGCGCTCCACCTCCTCGTCGGAGAAGGCGATTATCATGTTCTGTCCGCCAAGCACGTAGGAGGGGCGGACGAGCACGGGGTAGCCTAGGTCGTGCGCCGCTTCAAGAGCTTCCTCTTTGGTAAATACGCTGTGGCCCTTCGGCCTGCGTATTCCGAGCGAGCTTAATATCTGGTCAAAGCGCTCCCTGTCCTCGGCTATGTCTATGGAGTCGGCGCTGGTGCCGAGTATGGGCACGCCCATGTCTGCAAGGTGCTTGGTGAGCTTTATTGCGGTCTGGCCTCCGAAGGCGACAACCGCGCCGATGGGCCTTTCGGTAGCTATGATGTCCGCGACGTCCTCGGGTGTCAGGGGCTCAAAATAGAGCCTGTCGGCGGTATCAAAGTCCGTCGAGACCGTCTCGGGGTTGTTGTTTACCATCACGACGTCGTAGCCTAGCTTCTTGAGCGTCCATACGCAGTGGACCGAGGCGTAGTCAAACTCTATGCCCTGGCCGATGCGTATCGGGCCGGAGCCAAATACTATTACGCGCTCCTTGTTGCCGCCGCGGGACTTAATAAACTCCGCGGCCTCGTTTTCATCGTCATAGGTCGCGTAGAAGTAGGGAGTTTCTGCCGCAAACTCGGCGGCGCAGGTGTCGACCATCTTGTAAACCGCCCTGCGGTGGAAAGGTACGGGGCCGCCGGAGAGCCGCGCCATCGACTTGTCGGTGAAGCCGAGCTGCTTTGCACTGAGGTAAAGCTCCTCGGTTATTTCGCCGGAGGAGAGCTCCTTTTCGGTGTCCGCGAGCCGCTTTAGCCTAAAGAGGAACCACTCGTCGAGCATTGTGCGGCTGTGAATCTCATCTACGGTGATTCCGCGGTGTATCGCCTCGTAAACGAGGAACAGCCTCTGGTCCGTGGGCGGTTCGGAGAGCATTTCAAGTATCTCCGTCTCCGAGAGCTCGGCAAATCTCGGGAGCCTCGGCGTGTCCATACCTATCTCCGCGCCCCTGATGGCTTTCATAAGAGCCTGCTCGAATGACGGGGCTATCGCCATTACCTCGCCCGTCGCCTTCATCTGCGTACCGAGCGTCCTTTTGGCGTATACGAACTTGTCAAAGGGCCACTTTGGGAATTTTACGACCACATAGTCAACGGCGGGCTCGAAAAACGCGCTTGTCTTGCCCGTGATGGCGTTTTTTATCTCGTCAAGCCGGAGCCCTACGGCTATCTGCGAGGCGACCTTCGCTATCGGGTAGCCCGTGGCCTTGGAAGCGAGGGCCGAGGAGCGCGATACGCGGGGGTTAACCTCGATGACAGCGTACTCAAAGCTCTCGGGATTTAAGGCAAACTGCACGTTGCAGCCGCCCTCGACTTTAAGTTCGCGCACGATGTCCAAAGCCGCGCTGCGGAGCATCTGGTACTCGACGTCCGCAAGGGTCACGGCGGGCGCGATTACGATTGAGTCGCCGGTGTGGACGCCGACGGGGTCGAAGTTTTCCATCGAGCAGACGGTGATGCAGTTGCCATCCGCATCCCGTATAACCTCAAACTCGATTTCCTTCCAGCCTGCGATGCACTTTTCGACCAGTATCTGATGTATCGGAGACGCTTCAAGTCCATTCCAGGCGATTTCCTTCAGCTCGGCGCTGTTGTTTGCTATGCCGCCGCCCGAGCCTCCGAGGGTGAATGCGGGGCGGACGATAACGGGGTAGCCAATCTCCCGCGAGAGCTTAAGCGCGCTCTCGACGTCGTTTACAACCTCCGAGGGGATGACGGGCTGGTTTATCCGTTCCATCGCCTGTTTGAAGAGCAGCCTGTCCTCGGCGGTGTCGATTGTCTCAAGATTAGCCCCGAGCAGGGCAACATTGTGCTCTTTAAGGAAGCCCTCTCTAGCCAGCTGCATAGAGAGGGTAAGTCCGTTCTGCCCGCCGAGGGTAGAGAGAAGCCCGTCGGGCAGTTCCTTCAGTATGATTCTTTTCAGTATATCGACCGTGAGAGGCTCAATGTAGATTTTGTCGGCAACCGCACTGTCCGTCATAATCGTTGCGGGGTTCGGGTTTACCAGAATTACCTCAAGCCCCAGGTCCTTAAGCGCGCGGCAGGCCTGGGTGCCCGCGTAGTCGAATTCCGCGGCTTGGCCGATGACAATCGGGCCCGAGCCTATTATCATTACACGCTTTAAAGCTTTATTTAGCGGCATTGCGGTTACCTCCTACCATGGTTAAAAACACATCGAAAAGAAATTCGGTGTCCGTCGGGCCTGCGCTTGCTTCGGGGTGAAACTGCACTGAAAAGGCCGGCATATCGCCGTAGCCTATGCCCTCGCAGGTTAGGTCGTTTACGTTTACAAAGCTCATATGAGCACCCTCGGGCAGGCTTTCGGGTATTATCGCGTATTCGTGGTTCTGGCTTGTTATATAGAGCCTGCCGGTTTCTGTATCGCGCACCGGCTGGTTTGCCCCGTGGTGGCCGTACTTCAGCTTCATGCGCTCAGCGCCCCTTGCCAGCGCCAGAAGCTGGTGCCCGAGACAGATGCCAAAGGTCGGAATCTTCGATTTGAGAAGCTCTTTGAGGTTTTCTATTATCTCCGTGCAGACCTGCGGGTCGCCGGGGCCGTTTGAGAGGAGTATCCCGTCGGGCTTTAAAGCCAGTATATCGGCTGCTGTGGAAGAGGCCGGAACGACGGTTACCTTGCAGCCGCGCGCCATGAGCTTACCCGCTATGGAGCCCTTGAAGCCGAAGTCCCAGAGAACTATGTGTGGGCTGCCTTCGCCGCTCGCTGCGAAGGGTTTCCGGCAGGAGACCGCGTACACGTCGCTTGATAGCTCCCTGCCGGCAAGTTCCCTCGTGTAAGCCGCGATGTTTTCGGGAATCTCGGAGAGCACCGAGGCGTTCATCGTGCCGTACTCCCTGATAATCTTGGTAAGCGCCCTCGTGTCGACGCCGTAAAGCCCGATTATGCCCATGCGCTTAAGGTAATCGTCAAGCGTTTCCTCACTTCTGAAGTTTGAGGGTGTATCGCAGGGCTCCCGGACTATATAGGCCGAGAGCTTCGGCGCGGGGCTTTCAAAGTCGTCGGGAATAATTCCGTAGTTTCCGATGAGGGGGAAGGTCTGGACGACAATCTGTCCGTGGTAGCTGGGGTCTGTGAGCGTTTCGATATAGCCGGTCATGCCGGTGGTGAACACAATCTCCGCCGTCACATCCCCTTCTGCTCCAAAGCGGATGCCCTCGAATATGCGCCCGTTTTGCAGTATCAGATATGCTTTTTTCATATTAACCTCCATCCGCTCCTGCGCGTCATGCAACATTGAGCCCTACATAGGGCTCAAGGCTCATTGCAATTGCCGCGGCTGCCGCTTTATGGCGAGCGGCGTGCCTTAGGCTGCCTATATTATTATACCTTATCCGAGCAGCTTTACCAATACTGCCTTCTGCGCGTGAAGCCTGTTTTCCGCCTCGTCGAAAATCTCCTTCGCGTGGGCCTCGAACACCTCGTAGCTTATCTCCTCGCCCTTGTGCGCGGGCAGACAGTGCTGCACGATGCAATTGGGGCTTGCAAGCGCCATAATGCCATCGTTTACCTGATAGCCTTTGAAGGCCGCCATGCGCTGCTCCCTCTCGCTCTCCTGGCCCATGGATGCCCACACGTCGGTCACCATTACATCGGCTCCCACGGCAGCCTCCTCAGGCTTGTCGGTGAGCGTGAAATTATCGCCGTACGCGGCGGCGAAATCGAGCACGACCTTCGCGGGGTGGTAGTTCTCGGGGCAGGCGCAGCTTACCTTCATGCCCATCTTTAGCCCGCCGACAATAAGCGAGTTAGCCATATTATTGCCGTCACCGATGAAGCAGAGCTTCTTGCCGGTGAGGTCCTTGCCGAGGTATTCGCGCATGGTCATGAGGTCCGCCAGCACCTGGCAGGGGTGGAAGAGGTCGGTCAGGCCGTTTATCACCGGTATACCGGAGTATTCGGCGAGCCTTTCGACTTCCTCCTGAGCGTAGGTGCGTATCATGATTCCGTCCAGATAGCGGGAGAGGACCCTCGCTGTGTCCTCGACGGGCTCCCCGCGGCCTATCTGGAGGTCGTTGGCGTTTAGATACAGGGCCATGCCGCCAAGCTGGTACATCCCGACCTCAAAGGACACGCGGGTGCGCGTTGAGGACTTCTGGAAAATCATGCCCAGGGTTTTGCCATTAAGCCTGGGTTTCGAGATTCCGTTTTTCAGCTCTGCCTTCAGCTCGTCGGCGAGGTCAAGTATTTCGGTGATTTCGCCCGGGGTGAGGTCAAAGAGTTTCAGTAAATGTTTCATTTTTGTCCTCCTACATTTCAGCAAGGGTCTTTTCAAGCGCATTCAGCCCCGAATCGAGCTCCTCGTAAGTTATGGTCAGCGGGGGGAGAAGCCGCAGCTTCTGTTTTGCCGTGAGCAGTATTACGCCATTTTTTAGGCCGTTTTGAACAACTTCGGCGGCTGGGATGCTGCCAAGCTCAATTCCGAGCATAAGGCCCAGACCGGCGACGCCTTTGACATGCGGCATTTTCTTCAGCCTATCAGTTATGTACCCGCCCTTCTTTTTGACCTCGCTTAGAAACCCGGGGGTCAGCCTTGAGAGAACCTCCTTAGCTCCGGCGGAGCAAACCGGGTTTCCGCCGAAGGTCGTCGCGTGGTCGCCGGGAGCGAATACATCCTGCGTCTTTTCGCCGAAGAGTATGCAGCCGAAGGGAAGGCCTCCGGCGAGCCCCTTTGCCGAGGTCAGAATGTCCGGCAGAATGTCAAACTGCTGGTATGCATAGAGCGTGCCCGTCCTGCCGATGCCGGTCTGCACCTCGTCGGCTATTAGGAGCACGTCTTTTTCAGCGCAGAGCATTGAGAGCTCCGAAACAAAGCTTTTATCAAGCGGCAAAACGCCGCCCTCGCCCTGTATAAGTTCTATTATCACTGCGCAGACGGAGCTGTCGAGCTTTGACTTAACATCAGCGATGTTGTTCGCTTCGGCGTAGACAAAGCCCTCTGTGAAGGGGAAGTAGTAATTATGAAAAACGTCCTGACCCGTGGCGGCAAGCGTGGTAACCGTGCGCCCGTGAAAGGAGTTTTTGAGTGAGATTATCTTATGCCTGTTTTTCCCGTATTTAGTAAAGCTGTATTTCCGGGCTGCCTTTATCGCGCCTTCGTTGCTCTCGGCTCCGCTGTTTGAGAAAAACACCTTTTTCATGCCCGTCATTTTGACAAGCATTTCCGCGACCCCCACACAGGGGGAGGTATAATAGAGGTTTGAAACGTGCTGGAGCCTGCTTAATTGAGAGCAAACGGCAGAGACCCAGCCGTCGTCGCAGAAACCAAGGGAGTTGACGCCGATTCCGCTTGTGAAATCAATGTACTTATTGCCGTCCAAGTCGTAGCAGGTGGCGTTTTTTCCGTGGTCAATGGCGATTGGGAATCTGCCGTAGGAGTGGATGATATACTCATCGTCCCGCTGTTTTAATATTTCAAAATTAGTCATTTTTCTCCTCCTAAACATTCGGGGAGGCCTGCCATAGCCTTGCTTCTGCATAAACCGGTACAGCAAACCGTCGTAAAGCTATGGGGCTTGCGTTGGCTTATCCCCTTAATACCACTTATTCCGTAAACATCGTGCCGATGCCCTCGTCCGAGAACATCTCTATCAGGATGGAATGGGGGATACGCCCGTCTATCATAAAAGCCTTCTTGACACCGTGCCTGACCGCGCTTTCGCAGCTTTTTACCTTTGGTATCATGCCGCCGCTTATAATCCCCTCGTTTATTAGGCCCTCGACCTCGCTGAGCCTTACGGTCGGGATAAGGGAATTTTCGTCGTTTATATCACGCATAAGCCCGCGGATGTCCGTTAGCATTATCATGTTCTCCGCCTTGAGCGCCGCGGCTATGGCGGCGGCTGCGGTGTCGGCGTTTATATTGTAGGTCTGGCCGTTTTCGTCCACTCCGACCGTCGCTATGACGGGGATGTAGCCGCTGTCGAGTGTGTTTAAAATGGGCGCTGTGTCAATGCTCACTATGTCGCCGACAAAGCCGAGGTCGGTTTTGCCGCTTAGCTTCCTTGCCTTTATCATAGCTCCGTCAAGACCGCACAGGCCGAGCGCCTTGCCGCCGAGTACGCCGATGAGCGAGACCAAGTCCTTGTTGGTCTTTCCGGCAAGCACCATCTGAACCACTTCTGCCGTTCTCTCGTCGGTGTATCGCAGCCCGTCAACAAACCTCGTCTCGATACCCAGCTTACCCAGCATCAGGCTTATCTCGGGCCCGCCCCCGTGGATGAGAACGGCCTTTATCCCGACAAGCGACAGGAGGATAATGTCGCTCATAACCGCTTTTTTAAGCTCGGGGTTTACCATTGCGTTGCCGCCGTATTTTACGACGACTATCTTTCCCGTGTACTTCTGGATATAGGGCAGGGCGGCGGTAAGCACCTGCGCCTTCATGTTTTCGGTAAGCTCCACTGTTATCCCCCTTTAGGTTCTGTAATCGCCGTTGATTCTGACGTAGTCATAGGTAAGGTCGCAGCCCCAGGCGGTGGCCTGACTATCGCCCTGGTTCATAAGGATGTCTACGAGTATTTCATCTTTGAGCAGGATTTCCTTTGCCTTCGGCTCGGAGAAGGGGAGGCCGAAGCCGTCCTTGCAGACCTGTATCTGGCCCGCCTCGGAGCTTATATAGACATCCAGACAGTCGATTTTGAAATTCGCGTCCGCATAGCCGATGGCACAGAGTATGCGTCCCCAGTTCGCGTCCGCGCCGAATATTGCGGTTTTGACAAGGCTGGAGTTTATAATCGATTTGGCCACCTTTTTTGCAACGTCCTTGGACGGGGCGCCGCTTACCGAGCACTGCAGGAGCTTGGTCGCGCCCTCGCCGTCCGCGGCGAGCATTCTCGTAAGCTCTGTAGCGAGCATTTTCAAGGCGGTGACGAAGGTGTTGAACCTTTCGTCCTCGGAATCTATGGGCGCGTTGCCGGCTATTCCGTTTGCCATGATTGAGACCATGTCGTTTGTCGATGTGTCCCCGTCGATGCTGAGCATGTTGAAAGTGTCATCCACGACTTCGTCAAGGGCCGCCTTCAGCATATCGGCTGAAATGGCAGCGTCGCTTGTTATAAAGCAGAGCAAAGTCGCCATATTCGGGCATATCATGCCCGAGCCCTTGGCCATGCCTCCTATGGTTATCGGGGTGGCCCCTAGTCTGAATGTGACCGCGCACTCTTTTTTTCTAGTATCCGTCGTCATAATGGCCTCGGCAGCGTCGGACGAGCCATCCGCCGAGAGCGTGGGGGCGAGGGCCATAATGCCCTTTTCTATCGGCTCCATATCCAGAGGCTGGCCGATAACGCCCGTCGAGGCTATGATTACGTCCGAAGGCTTGATACCGAGGGCATCGGCTGTGAGCCTGCACATTATAGTTGCCTTTTCCACTCCGTCGGCGTTGCAGGTATTGGCGTTACCGCTGTTGCAGACGACCGCGCGCGCCTTTCCGTCAGCTATATGGCTTCTGGTAACCAGAATAGGCGCTCCAAGGACCTTGTTTTGCGTATATACGGCGGCGGCGGAGCATTCCTTTTCGCTGAATATGATGGCAAGGTCCTTCTTGCTCTGATTTTTCCTTATGCCGCAGTGTATGCCGCCGGCGACAAAGCCTTTCGGGGCGCAGACGCCGCCGCTTACTTTATTAATGACCATGTTATTACACCTCAAATCAAAGTCTCGAACTCGTAAAGCCCGAGGGCTATGTTCATATTCTGGACTGCTGCGCCCGAAGCGCCCTTGCCCAGGTTGTCAAATACGCTTATGAGCATTAACTGCTCGCTGTTTCCGCAGACGTGGATTCTCATTAAACAGGTATCTCGCAGCTCGTTTGCCGCGAGAAAGCCGTCCTCCGGGGCGCCGTGCACCGAAATGAGCTTTTCTCCTCCGTAATACTCGGCAAGCATATCCTGAAGCGCAGGGGGATTGAGCTTTTTTGTGAACATCGACGTGTGCAGAGGAACACTCACCGCCATGCCGCTGTAGAAGTCGCATACAATCGGGCTGAACACCGGTGCCCTTTCTATCCCCGTTACCGCCATCATTTCAGGCAGGTGCTTGTGGGTAAGCGATAGCGCGTACGGCCTCGGGCTGTCGAATTGATACGGCCTATCCCCGGCCTCGTAAGAGGCTATCATGCCCTTTCCGCCGCCGCTGTAGCCCGTTATGCTGTGGCAGGTGAGCGGATAGTCCTTCGGCAAAATCCCGAGTTTCACAAGAGGAAATACTATGGCAATAAAACCCGTCGCGTGGCAGCCCGGGTTTGCAATTCT
The DNA here is from genome assembly GCA_012838345.1 of Clostridiales bacterium. Lineage (GTDB taxonomy): Bacteria > Bacillota > Clostridia > Oscillospirales > Oscillospiraceae > DUPK01. Next base: position 14,231 of record DUPK01000076.1, read on the forward strand.
ATTTGAGCTTGCTACCGCTTTTCGGTGTTCGAGGGAAAGCTCCGGAAAGCCGTAGACCCAGTTCGGAGCGGTGCGATGCGCGGTGCTTGCGTCGATTACCTTCACCTTGTCGTTATCTATGAGGGAAACTGCCTCCTTAGCCGCCGGGTCCGGCAGGCAGAGAAAAACAAGGTCCGCGCTGTTTAGAAATTCGCGCCTTGCGTTTATATCCTTTCTAAGCTCATCGCTTATTAGCATAAGCTCAATATCCTTATGGCGGGACAGTCTTTTTTGCAGCTGAAGGCCGGTTGTGCCCTCCTGCCCGTCTATGTAAACCCTGTACCTCATATGCAGACCCTCCCCTTCACACGGATTAATAAATATTCATCAGTTAATGAGTATTATACACCTATTCTGTCAAACGTCAAGCATATTGCGGATATTTATTCATATTTGTGAGAATTGACTGCAAATGAGAAGTTTGCATAAGAAAAATTTTACATCGTTGTGAGTATATGCTATACTAAAATTATTGAATTAATGGAAAACAATTCTAACAGCTTAGCTTAGCCTTATTATCACACGTAATTTAACAAAGAATATGTGCGGCGAATAACCACTTTGTACCACTTTTCAGGTTATTATAGCACATATAGATTTTGTACACAATTGTGCAAAGGGGAGTTTTCTTTGGACTCAAAAGCAGGCAGGCCAATGCATCCGCACGAGGGACACAGGAAGAGGATGAAGGACAGGTTCCTGGCTCACGGGCTTGAAAACTTCGACGACCATAATGTGCTGGAGCTCCTGTTGTTTTATGCGCTTCCCAGGGGAGACGTGAACGAGCTTGCACATGAGCTGATAAATAGATTTGGAAAGCTGTCTGACGTTTTCGACGCTCCAATTGAGGAACTTAAAAAGCTGAGAGGCGTGGGAGATAATACCGCTACGCTGATAAAGCTTATCCCGCAGGTTTGCCGACGGTATATGATTTCAAGGAGCGTGTCCGGAGACGATGTATACATCACCGACAGCAAAAAGGCCGGCGCCTTTATCGTACCGTATTTTTACGGTGAACGCGAGGAGACCGTATATATGATATGCCTTGACGCAAAGTGCAAGGTGATAAACTGCCGTATGCTGTTCAGGGGCGAGGTCAACTCTGCCAACGTGAGCATACGCAAGATAGTGGAAAACGCTCTGGCCTATAAGGCGACAAGCGTGATTCTGGCGCACAACCACCCGAGCGGGATAGCTATTCCCTCGAGGGAGGACGAGCGCACCACCGAGAGGGTGCTGGAAGCGCTCAGGGCAGTAGACATAATACTTGCCGACCATATAGTCGTCGCGGACGAGGACTTCGTGTCGATGGCCGATAACGGCTTTTTCCGGAGAAGATAGCATAAAAAATGAACAATTTATTAAATCGTCCCGGGATGAGGGACGATTTATGATTTTCCCTTTGAAAACCGGGAAAAAATGTGTATAATAAAGTTCGCTACATAAGGGGGAAGGACATGGATAGGTTTAAGCTCGCAGCGCCCTATGAGCCGACAGGCGACCAGCCCAAGGCGATAGAGGCGCTTGTTAAAGGAATCGAAAACGGAATTTCCGAGCAGACGCTGCTCGGGGTAACGGGTTCCGGCAAGACCTTTACCATGGCAAACGTGATTGCCCGCTTAAATCGCCCGACTCTTGTCCTAGCCCACAATAAGACCTTGGCTGCCCAGCTCTGCGCCGAATTCAAGGAGTTTTTCCCGGAGAACGCCGTCGAGTATTTTGTCTCCTATTACGACTACTATCAGCCGGAGGCCTATATACCTCACACGGACACATATATTGAAAAGGACGCCTCCATAAACGACGAGATTGAGAGACTGAGGCACTCGGCTACCGCCGCACTGTTTGAAAGGCGCGACGTGATAGTTGTGGCCTCGGTGTCCTGCATTTACGGCCTGGGCGACCCCATAGATTACGCAAATATGGTAATCTCAATCCGCGAGGGACAGGTCCGGGACCGGGACGCGATGCTTAAAAAGCTCGTGGAAATAAGGTACGAGCGCAACGACCTGGCCTTCGACCGGAACATGTTCCGTGTACGCGGGGATACGGTGGAGATTTATCCCGCTTACTCCAGGGGCACCGCCATAAGGGTCGAATTCTTCGGAGACGAGGTAGAGCGGATCAGCGAGATAAACGTTGTGACCGGCGCCCCGATTAGGCAGCTAAAGCATGTTGCGATTTACCCGGCCTCGCACTACGTCACCACAAAGGAGAAGATGGAGCGGGCGGCGAGCGAGATATACGCCGAGATGGAGGAAAGGCTAAAGTACTTCGAGGAAAACAACATGCTTGTCGAAGCGCAGCGCCTGAAGCAGCGCACCATGTACGACCTTGAGATGATGCGCGAGCTCGGTTACTGCAGCGGGATAGAGAACTATTCAAGGATTATAAGCGGCAGGGAGCCGGGCTCGGCTCCTATGACGCTGCTTGACTATTTCCCTAAGGATTTCATCCTTTTCATAGACGAGTCCCATGTCACCATACCGCAGGTTCGGGCCATGTACGCCGGTGACCGGGCGAGGAAGGAGAGCCTGATTAGGTACGGTTTCCGCCTGCCCAGCGCGCTTGACAACAGGCCTTTGAACTTTGAGGAGTTCAACCGGCGCATAAAGCAGGTCGTCTACGTCAGCGCAACGCCCGGTGAATATGAGCGCGAGCGCTCCGGCCAGATAGTGGAGCAGATAATCCGTCCGACGGGCCTTTTGGACCCCGAGGTTATTGTGCGGCCTGTCGAGGGGCAGATAGACGACCTCATCGGCGAGATAAACGCACGGGTTGAGAAGAACGAGCGCACTCTTGTCACGACGCTCACCAAGCAGATGGCCGAGGATTTGACAGCCTATCTGCAAAAACTCGGCATTAAGGTGCGGTATATGCACCACGACATAAGCACGATAGAGCGCATGGAGATAGTGCGGGACCTCCGGCTCGGAGAGTTCGACGTGCTTGTGGGCATAAACCTGCTCAGAGAGGGCCTTGACCTTCCGGAGGTCTCATTGGTGGCCATACTCGACGCCGACAAGGAGGGCTTCCTCCGGAGCGAGACCTCGCTGATTCAGACCATTGGGCGAGCCGCCAGAAACGCAAAAGGCCTTGTAATAATGTATGCCGACACCATCACGCCGTCGATGCAGCGGGCAATAGACGAGACAAACCGCCGCCGCAGGCTGCAGGCTGAATACAACAAGGAAAAGGGCATAGTGCCCAAGACGATAATAAAGGATATACGCGAGCTCATTGAAATATCCAAGCCCGAGAGCGACATAAGACGCCGCGACGGTGTCAGAATGACAAGGGCGGAGAGGGAAGCCGAGATAGCGCGGCTTGAAAAAGAGATGCTTCAGGCGTCGAAAATGCTGGAGTTTGAGTATGCGGCGGTGCTGCGTGACCAAATAATAAGGCTACGGGCGGAAAAATAGTTAGAATAGAAAGTATTAGTAAGAAATTATTCCTTTGCAGGGAGATTATTATGCAAAAGCTACTTCTTATTGCCAACCCCGCGGCCGGCATGCGGAGAATAAAACGCATGCTGCCAAAGCTTGTTAAGCTTTTCGAGAGCAACGGTTATGAGGTTTTATGCCATCAAACCTCGTGCCGGGGGGATGGAACGGAGGCCGTAATCAAGTACGCATGCGATTGCGACATTGTGGTAAGCGCAGGCGGTGACGGCACGCTTAACGAGACCATATCGGGGCTCATGGCACTTGATAACAGGCCTGCTCTCGGATATATACCCGCAGGCTCCACAAACGATTTTGCAGCCAGCCTGGGACTGCCGTCCGACATCATGAAGGCAGCGAAGAACATTTTGGAGGGCGCTCCCCGCGAGCTGGATGTTGGCAAAATAAACGAGCGCTATTTTTCATATGTCGCCTCCTTCGGCGCCTTTACGGACGCCTCCTATACCACGCCGCAGAGCCTGAAAAACACCTTGGGGCACCTAGCCTATATTCTGGAGGGTGTAAAGGAGCTGCCGAACATCCGGCCGCGCTATATGAAGTTTGTCTCCGACGGGAATGTTTACGAAGACGAGTGGCTCTTCGGAGCGGTCAGCAACTCCACCTCGCTCGGAGGCATAGTGCGCCTGAATGAGGGTATTGTTGACTTCAGCGACGGGCTGTTTGAGGTTATGCTGATAAGAAATCCGAAGAGTGCGCTTGAGCTTTCCAAGATAGTGCTGTCGCTACAGACAAAGAAGTACGACGAGGACGTAATAATCTTCTTCAAATCATCGGAGCTGTGCGTTACAACGGACGGCGACACGCCTTGGTCGCTCGACGGAGAGTTCTACGCTGGCAGCGAGAACATAGCCGTGAAAAACATACACCACGCCATACGCTTTATCACGCGCTGATAAAGCGGACAACAAAGCCTGCCGGCTTTATAGAGATTTCAACTCCAAAGCACTAGGGGTCTTTAGATGAAGAGAGTACTCAGGGAATACAAGCACGCCCTTTTGGGGCTTTATTTTGTGATTTATGTGGCCTGGTTTTTACTGGACGAAAATCTTATTACGGGCAACTATACCGTAATTTACCATTGGCTTGACGATTTAATCCCTTTTTGCGAGGTATTCGTGCTCCCATATGTCCTGTGGTACCCGTTTTTTGCGGGGGTTGGCGTATTTCTTCTCTTGAAAGACAAATATGAATTTTGCAGGTACATGTGGGCAATGATAATCGGCCTTTCCTTTTGCCTTGCGTTTTACCTAGTCGTCCCCAACGGTCAGGAGCTAAGGCCCGAGGTCTTTCCGCGGGACAACCTCTTTTCGAGGATGGTTGCAAACCTTTATGCGGCCGATACAAACACAAACGTCTTTCCGAGCATGCATGTTTTCGGAACCATAGCGCCCGCGGTCGCCGTTATAAGGTATAAAGGCTTTGGGAAACGTATTTGGCTGAAGCTGTCCGCAGTAATCCTCGCGCTGCTTATCTGCCTGTCCACCTTGTTTATTAAACAGCATTCGATACTGGACCTTATAGGCGGCGCCGTTCTCTATGTTCCGGTGTATTTTCTAATCTATTTCAAGGGCGGGCGCGGCAGTCTGTGGATCTGGCCCGCTGAGCCGCTCAGGAAGCCGGAAGGGAGTAAGGCTCGTAAGAGACGGGCCGACTTTATATGATATTGCCTTTTATCCTTGCGCCCGCTTTTGCCCGTTGCAGCCGGCTGAAAGCAAAGTACCTTCATTGTGTGCTACCCGGCATATTAGGTATGTCATGCAAAGAGTTCTCGTGAAATCAGGCTGGAGCATATCGGCAAGAAATAAGTCATAAAAGCAAAAAGCCCGCGGAGAGAAATCTCTCTGCGGGCTTATATTTTGGTTTTATGATTTCAGCTTGACCCAGAGCTGGTCGTAGAGGTTTAGTGTTTCCTGCGGAAGGTTTTTATAGATTTGGCAGCGATTGAGCACATCATCCTTGGGGAACATGATTTCGTTGCTGCGGGTCTCCTCGTCAAGTGCCTCGTAAGCGGTCCTCACCGGGGTTGCGTAGCAGGTGACCGCCATGTTTTTCAGGGCTATATCCGTGTCGCACATGAAGTTGATGAAGAGCTCCGCGTTTTCCTTGTTTACAGCGCCCTTCGGTATGCACATCGCGTCCACAAAGAGGTTCGTCCCTTCCTCGGGCACTACGAAGGCAAGGTCGGGGTTGTTCTCCATCATGAGCAGAGCGTCGCCGGCGTAGTAGGGGCCGATTGCCGCCTCGCCGCCCTCGAGCTTATCGTAAATCTGGTCCATGACATAGCCCTGAAGTATCGTCTTTTGCTGTACCAGAAGCTCGTATGCCTCGTTCAGCTCGGCCTCATCCGTTGTGTTTACCGAGTAGCCGAGGTGGAAAAGCGCGGTGGCCATCGCGTCGCGCGAGTTGTCAAACTGAAGTATCTGACCGGAATATTTGGGGTCGAACAGGGCGCCCCAGCTTGTGATTTCATCGTCTATCATGGAGGTGTTGTAAATCAGGCCCACCACGCCCCAGGTGTAGGGTACGGAGTACTCGTTGGCAGGGTCGTATTCGAGGTTCTTATAGCGCTCGTCTATGTTGTCAAAATTGGGGATGTTATTAAAGTCGAGCTTCTCAAGCATACCCTCCTCGATGAGGCGGGAAATCATGTAGTCAGAGGGGATGATGACATCGTAATTTGTGCCGCCCATCTTGAGAACCGCGTATAGCTGCTCGTTGGACTCGTAGGTTGTATAGTTCACCTTTATGCCCGTTTGCTTCTCAAAGATTTTGAAAATGCTCTCATCAATGTTTTCGCCCCAGTTGTAGACGTTTACAACCTTCTGTTCCTGCTTCTTTGCACAACCTGAAAGAAGTACTGCCGCCGTTAAGGCGAGCACGAGGACAAGCGAAACCAATCTTTTCAACTTATCTGATTCTCCCTTTCATTTTAAATTTTGGAGTATTTTATTATTCCAGTGGAACGTATGCGGGTTTTCCTGAGCTTCTTTTCCTGACTGGCCTGTCGTATGTTGATAATAATGAGCATCAAAAGCACTGCAGTAAAAAGGAGCGTGGACAGCGCGTTTATCTCGGGTGTAATTCGCTTTTTTGTCATGGCGTAAATGGTCATGGAAAGCGTCTGGACACGGCCGGCGGTAAAGTAGCTGATGACAAAGTCGTCAATCGACATAGTGAAGGCAATAATCAGGCCGTTCACTATGCCCGGCCTAATCTCCGGAATTATTACTTTGTAAAAGGCCTGCCACCATGTAGCTCCGAGGTCCTGCGCCGCTTCAAAGAGGTTGTTGTCGAGCTGCCTGAGCTTCGGGAGCACCGAGAGAATCACATAGGGCACGTTGAAGGTAATGTGCGCGATAAGCAGCGTACCGAAGCCGAGGCTGAAGCTTAAGTTAATGTTTACCCCCAGCAGCTGTGAAAACGCGAGGGAGAGTTTGGCCAAAACCGAGGCCGCGGATATGAACAGCAGGCTCATCGAGACACCCGTTATTATATCTGCGTTTATAACGGGTATGTTGTTTAGCGCGAGGACTGCGTTTCTGTGGCTGCGCTTCATGTTGTATATGCCTACTGCGGCTATGGTCCCCGCAACCGTCGCAATTACGGCTGCAAGCAGCGACACAAGCAGCGTCACATATAGTGAGTTCATGATTGTGGTGTCCTGGAAGAGCTTTAAATACCAGTCGAAGGTAAAGCCGGTCCAGACGGTGCGGCTCTTGCTGCTGTTGAAGGAAAAGACGATGAGGACGGCGATGGGCGCGTAGAGAAAGATAAAGACAAGCGCCATGAGGAGCCGGCCGAATATTGAAGGCTTTTTCACATTATCACCGCCTGTTCCTCGCCCTCGCCAAACCTGTTCATGACGAACATGCATATCATTATGATGATCATCATTATAAGGGAGATGGCGCTTCCCAGATGCGGGTTATAGGCGTTCCCGAGAAATTGCATTTCAATCAGGTCGCCGAGCAGTATGCTCGTCCCGCCGCCCAGCAGCTTTGAGATTATAAACGTACTTACGGCGGGAACAAAGACCATCGTTATCCCGGAGAGCACTCCCGGCAGGCTGAGGGGAAAAATGATGCGCTTAAACACCGTCATAGAGCCTGCGCCGAGATCCTGCGCCGCCTCTATGAGTGAGGAGTCAATCTTTACGATTACGGAATAGATGGGCAGCACCATAAAGGGGAGGTAGTTGTAGACCATGCCCAGAACCACGGCACCCTGGGTGTTTATCATCGGGATGTAGGTTATATTGGTGTTGAAGATGCGGTTAATAAGGTCAAAGATTCCTAGAGATGTGAGCAGGCGGTTGATAAGTCCCGTGTTCTCCAGTATGGACATCCAGGCATAGGTGCGCAGCAGGAAGTTTATCCACATCGGGAGCATAATAAGCATAATGAAGATTCGCTGCATGCCCGGGCCCTCTTTTGAAAGAACGTAGGAGAGGGGATAACCAATCAGAAGGCATATAATCGTCGCCAGAAAAGCCAGCCAAAGCGAGCGTGCGAAAACGCTCATGTAGCTTCCCATGTTTCTGAAGTTTTCGAGAGTTAGACCGCCGGTTGCGCTCGTAAAGGCGTAGAAAACGACAAGTATGAGGGGGACGACAACAAAAACAGCCATCCAAACGACATGGGGAATCGCGGCAATGTACCTACGCCTCATCTTCCTCGCCCTCCGTTTCATCCTCCCAATCTTCGCTTGTTATTTCTTCATACTCCGCGCTGTAGGAGCTGTAATCTCCAAACATGCCGGAATACTCCGACTTTTTCATAATATGTATTTGTTCAGGGCCGATGTTTATACCAATCTCATCACCGACATTATGAAGCCTCGTGGTCTGAATCAGCCACTTGAAACCCTTGAAATCCACTATTATATCGTAGTGCACGCCTTTAAAGGTCACGCTGGTGACCGTTCCGGAAAGGCGGCCCTTATGGGGCTCGACTATTTCAATATCTTCAGGGCGTATGACGACGTCGACGGATTCCCTGGGGGCAAACCCGCTGTCAAGACATTTGAACTTTCTGCCGAAAATCTCGACAACATAGTCCTCGTGCATAATCCCGTCGAGTATGTTAGACTCTCCGATAAAATCGGCTACAAAGGCGTTTTTCGGCTCGTTGTAAACTTGCTCCGGAGTGCCTATCTGCTGGATTCTGCCTTTGTCCATGACGACAATAGTGTCCGACATGGCAAGGGCCTCCTCCTGGTCATGCGTGACATAAATAAAAGTGATGTCCATCGCCTGCTGAATCCGCTTGAGCTCAATCTGCATATCCTTTCTGAGGCGCAAGTCAAGTGCGCCAAGCGGTTCGTCAAGCAGAAGGACCTTGGGACGGTTGACAAGCGCTCTGGCAATGGCCACGCGCTGCTGCTGTCCACCCGAAAGCGAGGTGACCTTACGGTTGTGGAAACCCTTAAGGCTCACGATTTCGAGCATTTCCATAACACGCGACCTTATCTCCGATTCATTGAGTTTTGCGATACGCAGGCCGAAGGCCACGTTCTCAAAAACGTCAAGGTGTGGAAACAGGGCGTACTTCTGGAAAATGGTATTTACCTTCCGCTTGTGAGGCGGGACATCATTAACCCTTACCCCGTTGAAAAGCACATCGCCGGATGTGGGCTTGAGAAAGCCGCCTATGATGCGGAGCGTTGTCGTCTTTCCGCAGCCGCTAGGTCCCAACAGTGTAAGGAATTCCTTGTCGTTAAAATATAGATTGATGTTGTCGAGTATAACCTCGTCATCAAACGCCACGGTGCAGTCTTTCAGGCGAATGATTTCTTTGGACATTTATCCTCCCCCATTTTTAGTATGATGAAGAAATAGAGAAATTCTGTCTTGTGATGCGTTGTCGATAGCTTCTTTGCTGCGTTTTGGGGGAACTGACGAAAATTATCCTCGCTCTCCTACAACGCGCTTATATTTGATTTTCGTATCTGATATAATCAAAAACAATATGACTTAATATACAGATAAATTATTTAAAAGTCAATGAGTTTTAATTATTCAAAATATTTTTTTATAAATCCGATTTTTTGAATAGAAAACTCCCTTCCGTTCAGGTAATTCAGCTCGCCCGCATCGGTCTTAAAACTGAATCTTAGACGGTAGGAACACAGCGCCTGCGAGCTTTCCCCGTAAGGCTTGTTTCTGGACTCCCTGCCGTATTTGCCGTCGCCCAGAAGCGGGTGGCCCGCCGCGGCGAGCTGGGCGCGTATCTGGTGCGTTCTGCCTGTCACAAGCTCGCACTCAAGCAGCGAAAGCCCGTTTTTTGTCTTGAGGGTTTTGTATTTTGTGACGGCTTTCTTCGCGCCCTTTTCGGGAGTCTTTCGGACGTAGACCTGGTTTTTCGAGGCGTCCTTGAAGATGTAGTCCGTAAGCGTCCCCTCGCTCGGTTTCGGCACGCCGTGGACTATGCATAGGTAGAACTTGTCTATCTCGCGGTTTTTTATTTTCTCGTTCATCACCCTGAGAGCCTCTGCTGTCTTTGCAGCTATTACTATTCCCTGAGTGTTGCGGTCTATACGGTTGCACAGCGCAGGAGCAAAAGAGTTTTCGTCGGCCGGGTTCCATTCGCCTTTTTCTCTGAGATAAGCCTGTATATGTGCGATAAGCGTGTTGTAGGAGTAGTCCACGGCGCTGTGGCAGAGCATGCCCTCGGGCTTGTTGACGAGCAGTATGTGCCTGTCCTCGTAGACTATATCGAGCTTTGGCTCTCTAATATGGAGATGCGCGTCCTTTTCGCTGGGTTTGACAAAGAACTCATCGTTTATATAGCACTGGAGCGTATCGCCCAGAGCGAGCTTGTAATCCCTCCTTGAGCCCTTGCCGTTGACCTTGATGCGCTTTAAGCGGATATACTTCTGCGCAAGGGAAGGGGGGAGCAGGGGAATTGCCTTGCCGATAAAGCGGTCAAGCCGCTGTCCCTCGTCGTTTTTGCCTATTACAAACTCCTTCAAGTTAATCCCCCGTTGAATGTCGTATGACCTATATATTTATTAAAGTATTGCCTAAAATTAAATCGCTGTCTGATAAGAGGATTCGGATTAAGATATATTATATGTATGGGTATAATAAAAGTAAAGATTATTAAGCGTTACGGCGACTTTTTTTTGCGCAAGGCTGTAAAAAATCGCGTAAAGCTGCTATATTTTAAGAGCAAAGGGGATAATAGCTCCTTTTTGACCAACAATACCGATATATAAGCATATACTGTCAAATATTTTTATAGAGA
>DUPK01000077.1 GCA_012838345.1 Clostridiales bacterium
AAAGTTAGTTGGTGTCGATAACGGTGAGGGTCCACCCGTTCCCATTCCGAACACGGAAGTTAAGCTCACTTGTGCCGAAGATACTTGGCCGGAGACGGCCCGGGAAAATAGGTAGATGCCAACTCAAAAATAGAGCAGACTATATAGTCTGCTCTATTTTTATTCTTGAAAGTTAGCTTTATGTGGCAGGGTCTGATATGCATAAAACACGCCGGTATCAACTGATTACGCCCTTGCCTTATTGAACGCAGAATGCCCGCCGAAGCAAACGGCGGGCAATATTTTATCATCCGGCTGTATCTAAGTTCCCATTCTTTCCGATTTTTCGAAATTCTCCTTTAAAAACAACTCCAGCTGCCGTATCCCTGGATTTTTGTTATCCTCGAGCGACATGAGATAATACTGGGCATAATACGGGGCGTCTATCACAGGTATGTAGCAAATTCCGGGGTATTCACGGAGGAAGGACGGAATCATTGAAGGATATACTCCTTTTCCCTGAACGGCCATTACCTGCTTTATATCCGCAAGGTGTCTCTCGACTAATAAAATATCCGGTTCAAACCCATTTTCGAGGCAGGCGCGGACAAATAGAGCATGCCTATCCATACTGGAGTACGGGTCATGAGATTTGCGAATATCGGTGTGGAATACAAAGCTTTGCTCTTTCAAGTCTTTAAATGATATACCATCTCTGTTTTCGGGAGCAAAACTCTCTCCGAAAGCAATGGAAAGACGCTGCCTGCCGAGCGGTATGCACCGAATCGAAGGGTCATCTATTATGGCCTCCGGCTCTTCGCCTGTCCTAAAGGCTCTAAGAAAAAGAACCGCGTCCACTTTCCCTGTTGCAAGCTGCTCTATTCGGGAAGTTTTCGGGATTTCCATTATGGTAAGCAATATCTCCGGGTTTCTGAGGTAGAGAAGCGAGGTCAGGGTGCCTTTGCTGCTAGAGCTGAATGTAAGCGAATTTATACCGAGCACAAGCGAAGTCTTCTGATTCGCTTTTATCGTTTTAATCCTGCCGCGAACTTCCTCATAGTCTCCAAGGAGCTTTTCAATGAACGGCAGGAGCGAGTCTCCCTCCTCCGTCAATTCGACCGTATTTGAGCTGGAGGAGCGTTTGAATAATCTCACGCCAAGCTCGTCCTCGGCGCTCCTTACGTGGCGCGAAACTGTTGATTGGGAGCATGGAATCAGTGCTGCCGCTTCGCTGAAGGACTTGAGATTAACGACCGCCATAACTGTCTCCAGCCATTCAATCTTCACCCAAATCCCTCCTTGCATTGATTTAATAATTATATCAGATTTTGATTTATTATGCAAACGAAGTATGTATAATAATCCGAATCCGGAAACCGGATTCACCACCCGCGATAGTCGCATTGCATAATGCAGAGCACTCATTGTAATATTAAAATGTGCTTAATTTCTAAAAACATCTTCCGAGGGAAGCTAAGAGAAAGGGTGACATGTGTTGGAAAACAAAGAGCGAAACGTAGCAGAAGTTCTCTCCGAGGGCGCTCTAAAAGTTAAATTTGAGGACCTCAGCGAAAGGAACATTGAAATCTGCAAAGACAAGCTGCTCGATAATATCGGCAACATTGCCGGTGGAGCACTTGCCTTCGGCAACCGAGAGGTCAAGAGGGTGATTGAATCGTACGGTGAGACCGGTGAGGCGCCGATATTCATGCTCGGCGGCAAAGCCTCGCTCGGCAATGCGGCGATGGTCAACGCTATGTCCGCGCGTTCAAACGACTTTGAGCCTATGTTTATGAATCTCGACGGCGTGCACTGGCCCTCCAAGGAGTCCGCGACACTAATTAACGCCGTGTTGACCGCCGCCGCTGTGTACGGATTTTCCGGTAAGGATTACATAACACATGAAGTGGTGGGCGAGGATTTGTCCGTTCGCATAATGGCGGCCGGTGGCAGATGGAATTTCAGCGTCGGCTGGGACAGTTCCTTTACAATGCCGATATACGGCGTTTGCGCGCAGTTTGCCCGCATGCGCGGCCTGGATGCCCAGCAGCTCCGCGACGCGTGGGGAATGGCCATGGGAATGGTCGGCGGCACGATGTCGCATATTTTCGATTATGCCACATCCGCCAAGCTCGGCGCAGGCTATAACATCAGGAATGCCGATTTCGCAACCCGCCTTGCAGAAGAGGGATTTCCAAGCCTAAATAATATCTATGAGGGCCCGCGCAACATTTACCGTCAGTACCGAGGAATGGATGAGGCATGCTACCCGGAGTATCTGACAAAGGATTACGGAAAGAAGTTTTACATGGAGGAGAGCATAAAGCTCTATCCCGTCGGCACTCCCGCCACTATAGTGGCCTTTGCAGGGAGCGAGCTGTACGGCTGCTGCAAGCCGTCCGAAATTACTGACATTGAGCTTGCATTCCCGGATAACTATACGGAAATGTACTACTGGCCGTCCTATGAGGTTGGCAGGGATCCGCTGACGCACGCGCAGTTCAGCTACCAATACGCTCTCTGCGCCCCGCTGCTGAAAGGACCCTTCAGCGTTCGGCACTATAATGAGGGAGTTCTCAGAAGTCCGGAGCTCCTCCGTCTGACTCAGATGACCCGCCTGATGCATGACAGTTCGCTGCCACAGAATCCGAGCACAATCCGCGTGACAATTACGGAAAGGGACGGAACAAAGCATACTGTGACAAAATCGAGCAATGACTTCAGCATGCATACATATCCTACCCGCGAGCAGCTTCTCGCAAAATACTGGGATCAGATAGACAGCTACAGCCTTATCCCGCACTCCGCGGCGAGCAAGCTCATTGAGCTTGTGGATAGGCTCGAGGACATTACGGATATGAGGGAAATAACGGAACTTCTTGTTCCGTAATAATTAAAGATGAAAGAGAGGATATGAAATGTCGGAAGCAGCTGTAAAGAAACCGGTCTCTTACAAAAAAATCATGCATCTAATCATCGGAATCATCGCGGCTACAATTATATCCAAAATTCCCGGTCCCGGAGGGATAACGCCTTTGGGCATGGCGCTTATCGGAACTTTTCTGGTTGCAAACTACTGGTTTATCACCATAGATATGATAACCGGGTCCCTCGCTTCAATGGTTTTGTTTGTCCTGCTTTCAGGCACAGACGCGACCTCCATTGTAACCGGAGTACTTGGAAACTCGACCGTTTGGCAGATGCTCATCGTACTGCCGTTAATTTACGGCCTTCGTGTTACCGGAGCTACCGACGCGCTTGCCAACTGGATGATGACACGCAAAATTATGTACGGCAAATCAACTATGTTTGTCGTCCTCTTTCTCCTGTTCAGTTCACTTCTTTGCGCTTTAAAAGTCAATCCGCTCGTGGTTCTTGCCCTGGCTGAAGGTGTTATGTCGGCGGCGGGATATGAGGAGCAAAAGAAGGAACACGACGCTTTCCTAGTAGCCACGTTTTTTGCGGGAGCGCTTGCGTCCAACATTATCCCATATGGCAGCTGGATTGCAAGCTTCGTTTCAGCATTTGAGCAGATAGCGGGCATTCCTCTCGACGCTGCCGTCTACATGCTGTTCGGCGTCGTATTAAACATCGTTCTCGACATTCTATATGTCGTGGTGATGAAGTACATACTCAAATGTGACTTTTCAAAACTCGGTTCGCTTGACAAGGACGCAATGAAAACAAACGGGAAAGGCTTTACGAAAAGCGGAAAGTTCATGCTGATTTTGTTCCTTATCATGATTATTGGCGCGGTACTTCCGACCCTTTTCGGCAAGTTCTTTGTATCTGTATTTATTAACAAAACCCTGACTATCGGTCTGTGGTTTACCCTCTGTCTGGTGGTGGCTTTGATTGTTCCGATAGAAGGCAAACCGGTCATTAATGCCGTGGAGTCGTTAAAAAACGGCATTATCTGGCCGCTTATTCTCTCCGCAGCTGTAATGCTCTACTACTCCGGTATCATCGGAAGCGACGCCGCGGGAATCAAAGCCGCTCTCTCCGGTGCCTTCTCGGGCGTCTTTGGCGGTATGCCCGGTGTGCTGCTCCTGCTCGTGGCCTGCCTTCTTACCGTCATTATCACAGGCTTTTTCTCGAACATGGCAACCGGCGTTATCTTCATGTCGGCGACGATACCTCTTGCCTCCATGTTCAACCTCTCTCCCCTTGTGCTCGGCGTATGCATAATGTGGGCGTCCATGCCCGGCTTCATAACACCAGGCGGCACCGGCACGGCGCCGTATCTGCACGGGCTTACAACCATAACTAAAAAGAACATGTACAAGTTCATGTTCGCATTCCTGCTGCTATTCCTGATTGTCATTCTCGTTTTCGGAGTTGTAATGGACGCGCTGTATTAAAAAAGTTCCGGATATTGTTTGCGGCAGGCCGGAAATCAGCCCGGCTCCGGTTACTCTGTATTAAATCCCCCAATCTTTCAGGCAGCCTCAATATTTGGGGCTGCCTGTTTCGTTATTAAAAGAAGGCTATAAATACCGAATATTAATGTGCCTTCTACGCCGAAGCACGGTTTGTGACATATATATGATATTATTTTTTCTCCTCACTGGCCAAAATATATTGTAGCCCAACAGGGACTTTTTTAATTGGAGAAATAATCTTGATGAAAATCGATTTTGAACCATATAATTAAACTTACTAGATCGATTATCACTTCATTGGTATCGTCTTCTTACCTATACATATTTTACTTTGAATATAAGATAAATAAGCGGCAATTATAAAGACGGGGAAACCCAAATATATAGATTCGACAAATCTTATATTCAAGGAGTAATGGAAGAATGGCACGTAATAATAACAGGATTGTAGTACCGAATGCTCGTGCAGCTATGGACCAGTTCAAGATGGAAGCTGCCCAGCAGGTCGGCGTAACTCTTAAACAGGGCTACAACGGCGACTTGACCGCAAGACAGGCCGGCAGCATCGGCGGCCAGATGGTCAAAAAGATGATTGAGAGCTACGAGAATAATCTCAAAGCTTGAATAACAATAATAAATAGCGTGAGGCGGCGCTCTTACGGGCGCCGCCTTCATTAAAAGGACGGTTTAATAAATGTCCGAGTTTGAGGTAAAAGAACTCCGGCATTTGTCTGAATCAAAAACCCGGCAAGCAGCTTAAGTGAAGTGACCCCAAAAAGTTAGACAAAATGTAAAAGAGAAAAAGTCAAGCAACCGAGAGGGCTTGTTGCCTGTGAAGAGCAGGCGGCAGGCCCTTCAGCTTTGCCTTGCTGCGGCGGTTGTTGT
>DUPK01000078.1 GCA_012838345.1 Clostridiales bacterium
ATGGTGTGTAGTTTTTTACACCTCTCCCGATGTCTTTC
Organism: Clostridiales bacterium; assembly: GCA_012838345.1. Classification (GTDB taxonomy): domain Bacteria; phylum Bacillota; class Clostridia; order Oscillospirales; family Oscillospiraceae; genus DUPK01. Next base: position 39 of record DUPK01000078.1, read on the forward strand.
TAACTTCTCTCATTAACATCATTGCCTCGAATGGTTCCATGCCAAGGTATGATTCACAAGGGGCAATTTTGTCAAATTCTTTCAAAATATCTACTGCGGTGGCAAGATATCCATCGTAATCTAAGTTCATTTTGTTTTTACACTTATTCAACTGCTTGTATAGTTCAAAGACTTGGTTAAAGGAGGTGCTGTCTAGTGTTTTCTGGGCATCGGGGAGATTAATTATAAGATTGGTAATTGCACTAATGGTAAACGCTGCTGTTCTGCCATTTTTAATCTTTTGAACGTTCTTTAAAGCTTTGATATTTGCCAAAATACCCATTCTCAGTATCTCCATAATTTATTGGTTCGCAATAAGGAACCTTTTGTGAACAAATTATACTGAATTTTCATGTAAAAATCAAGTTTTAATGATAGTCCACCGATTCCCTGCGATAGTCCAACTAATGTCCTGACAGTCCAACGTTTTCTGCATTTTTGCCTTCTATAAAAATATGCGTCCTTATTTCCATAAGAGCACATATTTTACGGAGTAAAACTCAATAAAGTTCGAAAAACAACCTTAAACGTACAATTCTGAGAAAAATATAAGGGACGATTGTTCTATCAAAACAATCGTCCCTTATTGGTCCGAGTGACTGGATTTGAACCAGCGGCCTCTTGAACCCCATTCAAGCGCGATACCAAGCTTCGCCACACCCGGATACCTAAAATTTCAGTACTATTCAGTGGTTTTGAAAACCGTTACTGCCCAGTTGCTACCAGCGGTAAATTCTAATTTTCCGCCTGTTTTCTGCCGCACCGGCAGAGGTCAACTCAGTTGAATCTCGGTGCGTCCGAGAATACAGTATAGAACGTTTTCGCTTTTATGTCAAGCCCTTTCTGCCGATACTATAATTTTTCTCGCATCAGGGGAAATCCTGTCGAGATTGCGGAGAGCCTTCAGAAGCGCCTCATCCCTTTGATAATGGCTCCTTTTTCATTTGTCAAATAATCTATGCAAGGTTGCGCGTTATTATTATCTACGCAATAAATTAAGGCAGCATTTAAGCCGGAGCATGCAGCAAATTTTAATTGGAAACTTAAATTTTGTGTTGACAAAAGGCGACTAAGTGGCTATAATAAGTCGTGCGCTGTGAGCGCAGAATGATAATATGCGAGAGTGCTGGAATTGGTAGACAGGCACGTTTGAGGGGCGTGTGTCCTATGGCGTATGGGTTCAAGTCCCATCTCTCGCACCAAAAAAGTAGTATCGGATTTTGGCTAGAATGCTGAAATTCGGTACTTCTTATTTATGTGCCTTTTGCCGTTTAGATTTTCGAAAAAAATACTAAGCTAGTTTACTATTAATTTTTCTTTTGCTTTTTGCATATCAACTAAGTGGCAGTTTTTTAGCAAATTTATAATCTGTTCAGTTTTGTGTTGATATATTCAAAAAATATGTTAATATAGCAAAAGTGTTTATGGACAAGCCCTAAGTTGGGAACACTATTTGTAAATTCGGTTTGTCAGATTTTTTTAACAAGTTTATCCTTCACAGGGTCATCCTGTGTCCGCAAATTACAAAACATTTTTTAGGAGGCTTTTAAACCCAATGACAAACGTACTCATCTTCTTCCTGGGCTTTGTTCTTGCGATTGTCATAGGTCAGGTTTTCAAAATCAATGCTGGCTTCGTCGCTATCTTCTTTGGTTTTCTCCTGAACTGGATAATCGCTAAGGGCACAGCCACCGACTTCATCAAGCTTTTCCCGGTAACTCTTTTCTGGAACTACGGCATACCCATTATGTTCTATGCTTTTGCCGCCGCCAACGGAACTCTTAGTGCGCTCGGCAACAAAGTTATTTGGAGGTTCCGCTCCAATAAGTGGGTTATGTCGATTGCGGTTCTCTGTTCAGCAGCGATAGTCGCAGCCTGCGGTGCGGGAACCAATAACACCCTGATTCTGGCTCCCCTCGCTTGGCCCCTCTGCATTATAGCCGGAATCCCCTACCTGCTGATTCCCTTCTCCCTGTGGTGCGGCTCCTTCATAGGCTCCTTCCTGCCCTGGACTTCAAACGGAGCCATGCATGCCGCTCTGATTGGCCAGAACATTCCCGGTATTGATGTCGCTCCCCAGTCATGGCGTATCTTCATGTTCTACTGCCTGTTCGCCATCCTTGTCTATATTATTGCCTTTGTTGCTCTCAAAGGCTGGAAGACACGCGACCACGCCTCTGATGCGGAGCTCAAGGAGCCCGAGCCACTGAACCCCGTACATAAGAAGACACTGGCGATTATCATTATTATGATTGCCCTGCTTCTCATCCCGCTTATACTCAATACATTTGCTCCGAGCCCTGTATGGAAGTGGATGTCCGGCAACCTGTCCATTACCGTAACCAGTATTCTTGGCATATCCTTAATGGGTCTGCTCAAGCTCGGAAACCTTAGGGAAGTATTCAGCAAACACGTCAACTGGGAGATAATCTTCACCATCACAGGCATGGGAATGTACTGCGCTCTCTCCCGTGGCCTCGGCGTTGATACAGCACTCGGCGAGTGGCTGCCGACGCTGTCTCCCTCAGTTATCGCTCCGGCCTTCGTGCTCGTAGGCGCGGCACTGAGCTTCGTCGTTTCCGCTACCGCGGTTCTCCCGCTGCTCTATTCGCTCGCTCCCATCGTTGGCCCGGCCGCCGGTCTGTCACCCGCCGCCCTGATTGTTCCGATAGTCGTGGGTGTCGGCGTCACATCCTTCAGCCCCTTCTCCGTCGGCGGCGCTACCGCACTCATCGGAGCTCCCCCGGAGGTTTCCAACAAACTCGTTCCTCAGCAGATTGCCTGCGCAATCGGAATGGCTCTTTTCGGAGTGCTTCTGGCATTCACCGGAATGTTTACAGTCGGCGCCTGATGGTCGTCTGATAGTCTTTTCAAGATTGCAGTAGTTTGCGGATAAATGGATAAATATAATAGGAAAAAGGGATTGCAAGAAGTTCAATTTGTGCATTCCGTAATGAAAGACTAAACCCCCTTCAAACCTAAGATTACAGGGATTGCAAGGGGGTTTATGTTTGGCTCCGGAATGTTGGGGTTCTAGAAGGACTCCGGCACTTTTGGCTCAATGATAATAATTAGAAAAGTATATATCTCCATTAACATACTGTCAATCAAAGACCCCGGTGCCTAAGCACCGGGGTTCAATATTTATTATCGTATTAATCCACGTCAACGATGGCAAGCGTGGCGTCGCCTGCCCTTGCCTTTTCCAAAAGGGCCTTGCACATGGCTCTGAAGCTTTTACCCGAGACGGAGGCTCCGGTGACCGTATCGGCAAAACCCGGCGTCTGGGCATCCAGGAAGTAAGCTGCGTAACTGCGGGTGTAGCGGTTGGGATAAGTGCCCATGCGGGCGCTCATGTTGCGCATGTATCTCATATCCCAGGATTTGATAAATCCCGAGGCGTTCTTTGCATTGTACTCGACCGACACAATTTCGCCACCACTGACCCGTATGGTCACAAATTCCTTCCAGCCGTTTCTATAGTTTTTCATCTCCGCGGAGTAATAACCGTCCTTAAGCTCCTGCTGATTCGAGTTACAGCTTCCCAGAACCAGCATCAGCCCGAGAGCACATATCAGCAATATCAGTCTCCTTTTTATCATTGCTTATCCTCTCCCCTCTCCGGCTGCTGCGGGATTATTTTTGTCCGAAATCCCCGCGCGGGGCCTTCGCTCCCTGCGCAGAGTAAAGCGGTCAGACACCTCCTGAAGTTCCCAGGCCTGCGATTTAAGTTTGCTGCTGAAAGAGGCCACAGACTGGCTGAATTGGAGGTTGCGCTCCGCAAGCATTGATATTTCGGATATGTCGCCAGCCACGCTCTCAAGGGCGTCCTTTTCCCTGTTGACCGACAGCGCAAGCTCGTCGGTGATGCCCACGACCTTTTTCGCTATCTCCTCGAGCTCCTCCATCGCGCGGGCCATCTGTTGGGCGGAGCCCATACCCTCGGCGATAGCCTTGTGGCTGTTTTGAATCATTTCCGCGGTGCGCTTGGCGGACTGGGCGCTCATCTGAGCAAGCTCCTTCACCTGCCCCGCGACGACCGCGAAACCCCTGCCAGTGGCGCCCGCGTGCGAGGCCTCAACGCTTGCGTTAATTGCGAGAATATGTGTCTGGAGTGCGATGTCCTCCATAAACTTTGTTATCTTGTTTATCTCGTCGGCGTTTTCGCGGATTTTATCCATAACCTCCAGCATGCTGCGCATCTGCTGGTTGCCCTGAGAGAGCTTCGCCATGGTCTCATCCATCAGCTTATAGGCAGCCTTGGCGTTTTTGTCCACCTCTCCGATGTCGCCTGAAATAATCTGCGTCTGCTCCATCAGCCGCGTTACGGACTCCGACTGGTGCTCCGAAGAGCTGTGTAGCGTCTGGGCGCTGGCTTCCATCTGTCTTGCCGAGTCGCTTAAAGTACCCGCCGACTGCTGGAGCCGCTGCATAATCTCATTTAAAAAGTCAATGATGTGGGAAAGTGACTCCTTCATAATCACGAAGTCGCCGGCAAACTCACCTTCAACCCAGATGTCCAGATTTCCTTTAGAGAGCTCCGAGAGCGCCTCTTTGAGCTTCATCACATAACCGCTTACCGCCGTAATGGTCTCGCTGAGCGATACGGAGAGCGTCTGCGCCTCATCGCCCGTGTTCAATACCTCGACGGGGCTTGTGAGGTCGCCCTTGGCAAGCCCCTGGATACGGCTTGTGACAAGGCCAAGTGCGCGTGAAATCTTTCTGGAATACCGCGCTGTAATCAGAATTGCAATCGCGAGCAGGATGACAACTATAACGACGTTTGATAGAACCGCCATGTTCGCGATGCCCATAAAATCCGAGGACGGCACAAGAATTGCAATCGACCAGTTCACGCCGCGAATCGGGGAATACGCGACATATGTATCCCTTCCGTCTATTCGGACGGCGGCGGCGCCAATCTCGCCCGACTGCGCCCGCGACAGCAATGCAAGCATATCGTCGTTCCCCTCAAAGAGCGAGGCCGCGGTCCGTTTTGCTCGCACCACTTCCTGGTTCTGGTGGGCAAGTATCCGACCGTCGGGGCCCACCACAAGCGCATAGCCGCTGTGCCCGATGTGTATGGTGCCGAGAACATCGTTTAGCAAATCGTAGCGGTAGCTGCCCACCAGATAGTAGGCCACGTCCTGATTAACAATGACCGGGGCTCCGACCACAACTTCAAGACCTTTATCAGTTACGGCGGTGTCGGCTATTACAAGGTTCTGGGTCTCGTGCATCATCTGGTAGAGCTTCTCCCCGGAAATGTCCGCCGGTCCGTCGCCGTAGCCTGTGTAAAGTTTACCGTTAGGAGTGTACAGGGAGAGCCATACAAACTCGATGCCCGAAGCCATATAGTCAAGCTTCTCCTTCAGCTGCGCCCTCGTCGTATTGGCGGCAACAAGCTGCACATCCTCGGAGAGCAGGAGGATTCTATCGGCCATCAGATGCAGATTGCTCTCCACCGTTTTGGACGCAATCTGCACAAAGGGACCCAGCGTCTCCGTAAGCGTACCGCCAACCAGCTTTCCGGAGGCAATAAACAGTACCGCTGAGGTGACAATCGCCAGTATCAGCGTGACAATGGTTGTGTTCAGAATTATTTTCCTTCGTATCCCTTTCAATCGCAGCTACTCCTTTAAACTATATATGGTAGACGATAATATCATTTTCTGCAAATTGCGCATGATCTTGTCCGCTTATACTGTCTAATATTAGCACAAAATGTAAGGAAGTCAATGAATAACATGATAATTATTGCTGCTGATAATGGGCTCGCCAGGCATTTCGACGTATTTCGCGCCGATACATATAGATATAGAGGGCTTATACTTGGTATAACCCCTCTTAAAACTAAGTTTCGGTTAAACGGCCGCGCCATCACTTATTTGAAACCTGTGCGCCCGATAACACCCGGGTTTTGCATTAAAACCGGGCTGTTAGCCCCCTTGCCTACCAATCTTCGGCGTTAAACACTATTTTAAGATTTTCCTCGCTGATTAAAACCATGCTCCGCTCGCCGTGGTTCCATTTTCCCGGCTGATATGGCCTGCTGTAAAGGACATATATTTCAAGGTCACTCGGCAGCTCATTATAATCGCCGCCAAAAACATACAGCGTCCCGTCAAATACGCCGTGCTCGGTCCTCTCCCAATCGGTGGAGAAGCCGTGCCAGGCGGCGAGGCGGGTGTACATATTCTTATATGAGCGTATGGACTCCTTATCCGTTTTAAACCTAAGGACCAGCTCCTCCCCACCCTGACCCAAAGCCGGGTGATAGCTGAAAGAGACCTCCTCCGCATTGTCCGGGATTTCGCGGGGAAAGCCCTGGGTTAAACTACCCATCTGGTCCAGGGCTACCTTATACCGCGAGACATCCGTAGTCGTCGTTACGATGGAATTGAGAACAATAAATATCAGAAAAAACGCAGTTAAAATGCCAAATGCAGTCGCAAGGCCGATTGTAAGAATTTTGGATTTCGATTTACTGACCTTCCCCTTTGCCGTCATATACGTGATAATCCCATATACTACAAACGGTATTGCAAGAAGGAGCCCCTCCCAATAATAGGACTCCACAAACCCCCGGATTAAAATCCAGTACACGACGAGGAAGGCAATAAAGGAAACGCCCGTCAAAACGGTGGGAAAAGCGGCCCTTCTTATATCAAAACTGTAGCTTTCTGCTTTCAACTCCAATTACTCCCTTTCCAGCTTGTTTGCGGATAGTAAATACGGGCGGAAGCCTGGCAAATATTCCAAACCCGTTTTTCGCTTATTATAAGCATTGTATGGGAATTGTACCATATTTTAGGTGCGTTGCCAAGAGTATAACAAGATATTTGGCTAGTCAATTTTGAAAGTCTAAAGGGAGACGGGTATAGCATTACGGCGGAGAAAATAAAAATCGACAGCCTCAGGACTTTGCGGCTGTCGATTTAACGTTAAAACAGTGAAATCTGGCTGGTTTCGGGCAGGTCGCCCAGGGCACCGAGGTTTCGAAGCTGCTCTATATGTGTCCTTGATACCTTGCGGCAGGCGTTTGCAAGCTCCTCAACCGACACGAAATCCATATCGCGGCAGGCATAGAGGTCCTGGGCAGCGGTTTCGCCCAGACCGCTTATCGCGACGAAGGGCGGTCGCAGGGCGTTGCCCTCAACCAGAAACTTGGTTGCGTCGGACTTCCTTATGTCTATCGGCAGGAACTCAAAGCCGCGCATATAGAACTCGTAAACGGACTCAAGCGTGGTCAGAAGCTCCTGCTCCTTGGCCGTGGGGTTGGGGTTTGCATTTATCTGCATTATGTGCTGGCGCACTGTTTCAATGCCCCTTGTCATCATTTCAGCGTCGAATGAGTCGCGCCTGCGGTAAAAGTAAGCGCTGTAATAGGCAATCGGCCTGTGCACCTTAAACCAGGCTATACGGAAGGCCATCATGACGTAGGCGACGGCGTGAGCCTTGGGGAAAAGGTATTTTATCTTGTTGCAGGAATCTATGTACCAATCAGGGACTCCGAGGCTTCGCATCTCCTGCTCCCACTCCTCGCTCAGACCCTTGCCCTTCCGTACCGACTCCATTATTTTAAACGCCTTCATCTCGTCCATGCCCTTGGAAACCAGGTAGAGCATAATATCGTCGCGGCAGCCTATCGTCTCGTCGATTGTCGCAACCTTGTTAATAATCAAATCCTTTGCGTTTCCAAGCCACACGTCCGTTCCGTGCGAGAAACCCGAGAGCCTTATAAGCGTGTCAAATCGCTCCGGCTGGACGTCCATGAGCATCTGCCTGGTAAAGCTCGTGCCGAACTCCGGTATGCCTATCGTGCCGGTCTTGCCTATTATCGGGTCGTCGTCCGAAAGGCCGAGCGGCTCGGGAGACTTGAATATCATCATCGTCTCCGGGTCATCGAGCCGAATCTTTCTTGCGTCCACGCCGGTTAAGTCCTCAAGCATCTTTATCATGGTCGGGTCGTCGTGCCCGAGCTCGTCAAGCTTTAAGAGGTTGTCCTCCATGGCGTGGTATTCAAAGTGCGTGGTAATTATATCGGTATCCTCGGAGTCAGCCGGGCGCTGAACCGGGCAGAAATCCGTAACGTCCATTTCCTGCGGTATAATCACAAGTCCGCCGGGGTGCTGTCCGGTCGTGCGCTTTACGCCCACGCAGCCTAAGGTAAGGCGGTTTTCCTCGGCCTTTGTGACTGTGAGCGAGCGCTCCTCAAGGTACTTCTTTACATAGCCGTAGGCGGTTTTGCTTGCGAGCGTGCCTATGGTGCCCGCCCTGAACACGTGGTCGGAGCCGAAAAGCTCCTCGGTGTATTTATGCGCCCTCGCCTGGTACTCGCCCGAGAAGTTCAGGTCAATGTCCGGCACCTTGGCCCCGCCGAAGCCGAGGAAGGTTTCAAAGGGTATGTCAAAGCCATCCTTTTCGTAGGGAGCGCCGCAGACCGGGCAATCTTTGTCCGGCATGTCGGCGCCGCAGCCGTAGCCCTTGCCCGACTCGAAATCCGAGTGGCGGCAGTTAGGGCAGCGGTAGTGCGCGGGCAGGGAGTTGACCTCGGTAATGCCCGAGAGGAAAGCGACGATGGATGAGCCGACGCTGCCGCGGGAGCCGACGAGGTAGCCCGCTTCAAGCGATTTTGCAACGAGCTTCTGGGCGCTCATGTAAATGACGTCGTATTTCCTTGCGAGTATGTCGTTGAGTTCGGTTTCAATGCGCTTTGTTACTATCTCGGGCGGGTTTTCGCCGTATAGCTCATGCGTTCTGTCAAATACGAGCTTCTTTAAATCCTCGGCTGAATTCTCTATAACCGGGGTAAAGAGCTTCTTCGGCAAAAGCTCTATCTCCTCGCACATATCGGCAATCTCTTTGGGATAGCGTATGACGGCGTCGTAGGCGTCCGTTTCACCTAGATACGAAAACTCCTCGAGCATCTCATCCGTGGTCTTAAAGTAAAGCGGAAGCTCCCTGTCGGCGTCCGAATAGCCCTTGGACGCGAGAAGAATCCGGCGATAGACCTCATGCTCAGGATGGAGGAAATGGGCATCTCCCGTGGCGATAAAAGGCTTTCCAAGCTCCTTGGCCAGGCGCACTATCTTCCTGTTAAATTCGCGCAGCTCTTGGGTGTCGGAGGCCGTGCCGTCGTAGAGCATAAACTTGTTGTTGCAAAGCGGCTGAATCTCCAGGTAGTCGTAGAAAGCAGCGAGCCTTTTAAGCTCCGACCAGCTCTTTCTCGAGGACAAGGCGCTGAAAATCTCGCCTGCCTCACAGGCTGAGCCGATAATAAGCCCTTCCCTGTGCTGCATAAGCACGCTTTTGGGTATAATGGGATTTTTCTTGAAGTATTTTAGGTGGCTGAGCGATACGAGCTTGTAGAGATTTTTTAGCCCCGCCTTGCTTTTTGCCAGGATTATCATATGGCGGGGGTGTCTTGAAGGCTGGTTTTCCGGCCTTAGCCCCTGCATATACGGGTTTATTTGATTTATTCTCTCTATCCCGTTTTCGATAAGCCTAGGAAACAGCTTCCCGAGAATATGTGCGACGGTTACGGCATCGTCCACCGCGCGGTGATGGGTAAACTCGGGCAAGCCTAAGTAGCCTGCAACGGTGTCGAGCTTATACTTTTTTAGCTCGGGCAGGAGGTTCTGGGACATGACGAGCGTATCGACGGAAACCGGCTTGTAGTTTATCCCCAATTGCTCGCAGCCCTTAATTATGAAGCCAATATCGAAATCCGCATTGTGGGCGCAGAGCGGGGCGTCCCCGGCAAACTTAATAAAGCTCTCAAACGCCTCTCGGAGCTTCGGCGCGCCCAGGACGTCTTTGTCGCTGATACCGGTAAGCTGAGTGATATTGCCCGGGATATGCCTCTCCGGGTCCACAAACGTGTGGAAGCGCTCCCCGATTTCGCCGTTTTTGCAGCGTACCGCGCCTATTTCGATTATGCAGTCTCGCTCGGAGTCAAGCCCCGTCGTCTCTATGTCGAAGGCGACGAATTCGTCTGTGAGTAACCTGTCTGAATCCCCATGCACGACAACACGGTCGTCCACGTCGTTTATGTAATAAGCCTCGGTTCCAAAAATAATTTTGATGCCGGCGGCCTTCCCCGCCTTCCATGCCTCGGGAAAGGCTTGTACAACCCCGTGGTCAGTTATGGCTATCGCCTTATGGCCCCACTCCGCCGCCTGGCGCACGGCCTCGGCGACATTTGTGAGCGCGTCAAGCGTCGAATAGGTTGTGTGAAGGTGCAGCTCGACGCGTTTTTCCGCGGCCTTGTCCTCGCGCTTGGGGGCTTCGGCAATCTCTATGCTCGTCGGCTCAAGCACGACGTCGTTTTCGTAGCGGTTATAGCGGGCAAAGCCTTGCACCGTCAGCCAGAGCCTCGGCTTTTTTTCGTCGAAGTATATGCGCTCGCAAATCTCCTTGGCGTTTTCCTCGCGCATGAAGCGGCTGACATGCACGGAGCCGGTGTAGTCGGTCATGTAAAAGGAAAGCGACCAGGCGTTCTGCTTGGGAAGCTCCTTGGAATCGGCGGCGAACACCTCTCCCCGGACTGTGATTTTGCCAGAGGCCTCGGAAAATTCGCTCATCGGGGAGATTTTGCCCTTAATCGGCGAGCCCATAATCACCTCGCCATGTTTTCTAGTCTTCTTGCCGCCCCTCTCGGCTTTCGTAGCCGGCTGGGGGTAGACAATCTTTATGTCTATGCCGTTTAGGCCGAACTCCTCTTTTATCTCGCTCTCCATCAGCCCGACAAGGAGCGGCGGAACCGGCTCGTTAAACTGCACCTTAAGCTGCATCTCGCGCTTTTTCTTGTCAACCGTCGCGCTGAGCACGAGCGCATTATTAAGAGCGCCGAAGATAGCTTCGTCGCCCCTGCAACATGAAAATATATCGTAAAACGGAATCGGTTTCTTTTCACCCATGTAATAGTCAACCCTCTAATTGTCTTTCTCTATAAGCTCAAGAAGCTCGTCAGCGAGCCTGCCCGCGGGAACAGTTTTTACGATTTCCCCGCGCCTGAAGATAATCCCCTTGTCCCTGCCGCCGGCTATCCCGTAATCAGCGTGCGAGGCCTCTCCCGGGCCGTTTACGACGCAGCCCATGACGGCGACGGTTATATCCCACGGATAGTTTTTCAGGCGGCTCTCCACCTCTCCGGCGAGTGAAATCAGGTCAATCTCCGTCCTGCCGCAGGTGGGGCAGGAGACAATCGATACCCCCTCGCGCCTTAGACCTAAAGCCTTCAATATCGCTATTCCGGCCCTGACCTCGGCTTCCGGCTCGGCGGTAAGAGATACGCGTATGGTGTCTCCGATGCCGTCGAGGAGCAGGGTGCCAATGCCGCAGGCGGATTTGATTATGCCCATGTACTCGGTGCCGGCCTCGGTTATTCCTATGTGCAGGGGATAATCCACCTTTTCGGACAAGAGCCTGTATGCAGCGACTGTGAGCGGTACGGACGAAGCCTTTAACGACACGCAGATGTCGCCAAAGCCGAGCTTTTCAAGCTTGTCAATCTGGCCCATGGCGCTTTCGACCATGGCCTCGGGGCTCAGCCCGCCGTACTTGTCAAGCAGGGATTTTTCAAGGCTGCCTCCGTTTACGCCCACCCGTATCGGTATCGAGCGCTCGCGGCAGGCGCCGACGATTGCCCTCAGCTTATCCTCCCCGCCGATATTGCCGGGGTTTATGCGTATTTTGTCGGCCCCGCGCTCGGCGGCGCGGATTGCAAGCCTGTAATCAAAGTGAACATCGGCGACAAGCGGCAGGTCGGTGCGTTTTTTTATTTCGTAAAAGGCGTTTGCCGCCTCCATATTGGGGACGGCAAGGCGCACGATGTCACAGCCCACAGCCCTGAGCCTTTCTATCTGGGACACCGTGTCTTCTATGTTTTCGGTCCTAGTGTTGGTCATAGACTGGACGGTAATTCTCTCACCGCCGCCTATAAAGAGAGGACCGACCTTGATTTTACGGGTTTTTTTACTCATCCTCTTACCAGCTTTAAGATGTCGTTGAAGAATACGAAGACCATAAGACCCATGAGCAGTACAAAGCCCGCCAGATGGACGAAATTTTCGTACTTGGGGTTTATTCGTCTTCTCAGTATCTTCTCCGTCACAAAGGTTACCAGCATGAAGAATATGCGCCCCCCGTCGAGCGCGGGTATGGGAAGCATGTTCATCACGGCAAGATTAATCGCGATGAAGGCGCAGATGTAAGCTATGTTTGCAAACGCCGCCGATTTTGATGCGGCGGTAGACCCAACCTCGTTTATTATTCCGACTATGCCAATTGGCCCCGAGAGCTCCCTTACCCCGACGTTTCCGGTGATTAAATCGCTCAGGCCCATGCGCACCATGCGCACAAAGGATATGGAGCTGTACCATGTGTGGCGGAGCTTTAGGCCCAGCGTAGCTTTCTCCGCTTTCAGATAGATTCCGTAACGCAGAACCTTTTCCCCGTTTACTTCGTACTCGCGCAGTGAAATGGGGAAATCGCCCAGGAAAACCTTTTTCCCGTCCCTGATAACAACTATGTCCGCGGTCTTGCCGTTCCCTCTTGAGAGGAATGTCGTTATATCGTTTGAGAGGAATATGCGCTCCCCGTCTATGGAGTAAAAGGTGTCGCCCTCTCTAAGATAGCTCGTTTCGGTGTTCGGGAAGCCCTCCATGAAGCCGGCAAGCGTGGTGGTCGTAATGGTTCCGTAACCTGAAAACAGTGCGGCAAGTATCAGGAAACCGGCGAGGAAGTTCATAAAAGAGCCCGCAACAAGTATGATAAACCGTTTCCAGATGGGTTTTTTCATGAACGACCCCGGGTCGCTCGAGTCCTCGTCCTGTCCCTCCAGGGCGCAGAAACCGCCTATGGGCAGGATTCGGAGAGAGTAAAGCGTCTCCCTGCCCTGCTTCTTTATAATAGCAGGGCCCATGCCTATTGCAAATTCGTTGACCTTAACGCCGAGCGACTTGGCGGCGAGAAAATGCCCCAGCTCGTGGACGGTTATAAGTAAGCCAAAAACAATGATGGCGATTGCTATATACATTTCATGCCTTTCTGACAAGCTCCCTGGCCTGTCGGTCCGCCTCGAGTATGTCCTCGAGCGTTGGACTTGCCTTGTTTTTTATGCTATCAAGAGCCAAAACAACGGCATCATAAATGCCGTAAAAAGAAATCTTATCATTGAGGAAAAGCCTGACCGCCTCTTCGTTTGCCGCGTTCATCACGGCGGGAGCGGTTCCCCCGAGCCTTGCACTCTCCATCGCGATTTTCAGGCAGGGGAAGGTTTCAAGGTCGGGCTTAAAAAACGTAAGCGGAGCTTTCGTAAAATCGGGCGCAGGAACTATGGAGGGCTTACGCTCGGGATAGGTAAGAGCGTATTGTATCGGAATCTTCATGTCCGGGACCCCGCACTGCGCAAGAACGGAGCCGTCCGCAAACTCGACCATGGAGTGGACTATGCTCTGCGGGTGAATGAGCACATCTATATTATCCGGCGAGGCTCCGAAAAGATGCATGGCCTCGATAAATTCCAGCCCCTTGTTCATGAGCGTGGCTGAGTCAATCGTTATCTTCGGCCCCATGCTCCAGTTCGGGTGCTTCAGCGCGTCCTCTTTCCTGACGTTCTTCAGCTCCTCCCTGCTCATCCCGCGGAAGGGGCCGCCCGAAGCCGTTAGGATTATTCTGGAAAACCCCGTATCCTTCTGCCCGTCCAGACACTGAAAAATCGCGGAGTGCTCGCTGTCCACAGGGACTATTTCGGCGCCGTGCGTTCCGGCCGCCGCCATGACAATCTCGCCGGCGCAGACCAGCGTCTCCTTGTTTGCCAGGGCAATCCTCTTTCCCTTTTCTATGGCGGCCATTGTGGGCCTTAGCCCCGCTGCCCCCGACATGGCGGTTATTACCGTGCCGGATGAGTCCGCCGCCGCCTCTATGACGCCCTCCATGCCCGAAACTATGCGCACGGAAGTGTCCCTGAGCCTTATTTTAAGGTCCGCTGCGGCCTTTTCATCAAACACCGCAACCAAAGAGGGCTTAAACTCCCGCACCTGCTCTTCCAGAAGTTCTGTGCTGCGGTTTGCAGCAAGCGAGGAAACCGAAAGCCCCAGGTGCTTTATAATCATCAGGCTCTGTCTGCCTATAGAACCCGTCGAGCCGAGAACGGATACAAGCTTTGTCATGTTACCTCCATGCTCTCTGCACAGAATAAGTTTATTTAGCCTTGATTTATATTATCCCTTTAAGCGGAAACCCTGCAAAAAGCGCTTATGTAACTTAGGTCCCGACGGCGGGCAGCCACAGGATAAGGCAGTAAATAAGCGGCGCTGTGAATATCACGCTGTCCACCCTGTCGAGCATACCGCCGTGGCCCGGAAGGAGATTTCCGTAGTCCTTAATTTTAAACTCGCGCTTCATAAGCGAAAAGGCAAGGTCGCCAAGCTGCCCCGCCGCCCCGCCAATCAGCCCGTAGACCGCCAGAAGCGGGAAGCTGACAGGCACCATGCAGGAAAACCTCAAGATAAGCCCATAAATAAGCATACCCAAAACGGCGCCTAATAGTCCGCCCCAGGCGCCGGCAACTGTCTTGTTCGGGCTAACATATGGAATCAGCTTTTTCTTGCCGAGCGCCCTGCCCGTGAAAAAAGCCCCCGTATCGCTACAATATGCCGCAACAAAGGGTATCAGTACAAGATATACCCCGTTTTGCATAAGCCTAATCCTCAGTACGGACACAAACAGCAGGGGGACAAAGACCGCGGCAAAAATCGTTGCCAAAACTCTGAACGCAGCGCCGCTCTCCCCCCTGTATGAGATAACCGCCTCGTAATAGACAAGAAAGGTCAGCACTACGAGCGAAGCATACAGTATCCTCATATCGGAGCCGAAGTATGCCCAAACAGGGATTCCGGCGGCGAAGACGACTGCATACGCCGTGCAGCGGGCATGGACGGTAAGCCCCGCTCCCCTCATAAATTCAAAAGCGATGAGACCCGAAACCAGGGCTATAACCGCCGTCAGAAGCCACACGGGCGCTAAAAGCGCAAGCACCAGCAGTATCGGAACCAATATAGCCGCGACCAGAACCCTTGCTCTCATGCAGACCTCCAAACTTAAGCTATTGCTTTACCTGCTCCATTACGAAGACTTCTATAATGTCGCCTTCCTTGATGTCGTTGAACTTCTCGACTGACAAGCCGCATTCGTAGCCGGCGGCGACTTCCTTTACGTCGTCCTTGAAGCGTTTCAGGGAACCGAGGCTGCCCTCGTGTATGACGATGCCGTCCCGGACGACACGCACCTGGGAGTTTCTCGTTATCTTTCCGTCCAGCACATAGCCGCCGACAACCGTACCGATTTTTGAAACCTTGTAAATCTGCCTTGCCTCGACATGTCCTATGACGGCTTCCTTGTATACCGGGGCAAGCATGCCCTTAATCGCGGCCTCAATCTCGTCTATGCACTCGTAGATTACGCGGTAGAGGCGTATGTCAACACTGAGTCTTGAAGCGCTCGCCGTTGCTGCGGCATCGGGGCGCACGTTAAAGCCCACCACTATGGCGTTTGCGGTAGAGGCGAGCATTACGTCCGACTCGCTTATCGCACCGACGCCGCTGTGAATGACCTTTACGCGGACCTCGTCGTTCGAGAGCTTCTCAAGCGATGTTTTTAATGCCTCGGCCGAGCCCTGTACATCCGCCTTGACTATTATGTTCAAATCCTTGATTTCGCCCTGCTGAATCTGGGCAAACAGGTCGTCGAGCGAGACCTTCTTAGTCTCGGCGCCGGTTTCCTTGGCGCTGGCCCTTCGCTGTTCGGCAAGCTCTCTGGCCATACGCTCGTCGTTTACCGCGTTGAAAGTATCGCCCGCCCTGGGCACTTCGCCAAGTCCCATGATTTCAACCGGAACCGAGGGCCCGGCCTCCGTGACCTTTTCGCCCTTGTCGTTTGTCATCACCCGGATGCGTCCGACCGCGGTGCCGGCTATTATTATGTCGCCCTGCTTTAAGGTTCCGTTCTGGACAAGGACGGTGGCCACCGGGCCCCTGCCCTTGTCTAGCTTTGCCTCAATAACCGTACCCTTCGCCTGGCGGTTGGGGTTGGCCTTAAGCTCCTTCATCTCGGCCGTCAGAACGACCATTTCGAGGAGATTGTCTATGCCCATGCCCGTCTTTGCGGATACCGGACAGACTATGGTCTCGCCGCCCCACTCCTCGGGCACAAGGCCGTGCTCGAGGAGCTGCTGCTTAATCCTCTCGGGGTTTACACCCGGTTTGTCCATCTTGTTAATCGCGACGATTATCGAAAGGTCGGCGGCCTTGGCATGGTTTATGGATTCAACCGTCTGAGGCATTATCCCGTCGTCCGCTGCGACAACCAATATTGCAATATCCGTAACCATGGCTCCCCGCGCACGCATTGAGGTGAAAGCCTCGTGTCCCGGGGTATCGAGGAAGGTGATGGGCTTGCCGTTGATATGCACCCTGTAAGCGCCGATATGCTGGGTTATTCCGCCCGCCTCGCCTTCCGCGACGTTTGCACTGCGGATTTTATCAAGCAGCGAGGTCTTGCCGTGGTCGACATGGCCCATAACCACGACAACCGGAGCGCGCGGTACGAGGTCCTTCTCGTCGTCTTCGTGGTCGTCAATCAGCTTTTCCTCTATTGTGACTACAACCTCGCGCTCAACCTTGCAGCCGAGCTCCATGGCGACAAGTGCCGCAGTATCATAGTCGATTATTTCAGACAGGGATGCCATGACTCCGAGCTTTATGAGCTGTTTTACAACCTCTGCGCCCGTCTTCTTCATGCGGGTGGCAAGCTCTCCAACGGAAATCTGGTCGGGTATCAGTACCTTAAGCTGCTGTTTCTTTGCCATCTCAAGCTGCAGCTTGATGAGCTTATCCCGCTCCTCCTGGCGCTTCTTCGCGCTTGCCGCCATGCTCTGCTGCTTGCCATGCCCCTTGCGCGTGAATTTTTCCTTGCCGTACTTCATGTTAGCAACGCGCTCGGGCACAAGCGTATCAAGGCGCTCGTCGTACTTATCGAGGTTTACCGTCACCCCGCGCGTGTCAATAACCCTTTTCTGCGGTACGGCTTTGGTAACGATTTGCTCACGTTCCGGCTTGGCTGCCGGCCCGGCTTCCTTAGTTGCGGCAGGAGCTTTTTTCGTTGCTTCCTTCTTTTCGGCCGGCTTCTCCGGTTCTGAGCTTTTTCCCTCCGCGGCGGGGGCGGCAGGCTCCTTCTTGGGCTGCGGCTTTTTCGCGTCTGCAAAAACCTCTTCAAGGCTTTCTATCTGGTTGTGCCTTGTAAGGTATTCAAATATTATGTTTAGCTCAGCCTCTTCAAGCACCTGCATATGGTTCTTGGGCGCGGTGGCATATTTCCGCAGTATCTCGGAAATATCCTTGGAATTTAATCCAAAGTCCTTCGCGACCTCGTGAACCCTGTATTTCATAAAACTAGCCATTCATTTTCCTCCCTTTTCGCTTTGAAGAAGCCCTTTTGCCTGTCCGTACATTGCGCTCATGCGCCCGCGCTTCTTTTTTCCTCTGCTCTATCCTGTCGGCCTTCAGCCTGAGCAGCTCCAACGGCTGCGTGAACCTGCCCGGGAACTCCTCCTCAAGCTTTTCGGCAAAACTTGCGGCAAGGCCAGCGCTCATAAACGCCAGTGCCGCACAGGAGCTTACTCCGACAGCCTTTCCAAGCTCATCCTTTGTAAACGGAAGCGCAAGGTGCGGTAAACCGTACTTTGCGGCGAAATTATATACTCTCCTTAAGGTGTTTTCGGAGGCGTTATTTGCAGTAAGCAGCGCCCTCGCCTTTCCCGACCGCGCCGCTATTCCGGCAGATTCCTCGCCGATTTCAAGGGCCCCCGCCTTTCTGGCCAGGCCCAGAATACCCAACGCCCTACTCATCGCCCGCCTCCATCTGCTCAGCAAGCTGCGCGTATACCTCGGCGGGAATCTCGGTCTCGAGAGAGCGCTCCAGTGCCTTGGACTTCTTCGCACGGGTGAGGCAGTCTACATTTTTGCACAAATATGCCCCGCGCCCCGGCTTTTTCCCCTTGAAATCAAGGGAAATTTCACCATCGGGCGATCTCACGACACGAATAAGCTCCCTTTTTGCCTTCATCGTACGGCAGCCCGTACATTGGCGCATAGGTATCTTTTTCTGCACTTATAATCCTCCGATTAAGATTAAGATAGTTTAATCCTTGTATCGTCCATAAACTCCGACGCCGGGCGGATGTCTATTTTGTAGCCCGTAAGCCGCGCGGCTAGGCGGGCGTTCTGCCCCTCCTTGCCTATGGCGAGTGAAAGCTGGTTGTCTGCAACTATCACGCGGCAGCTCTTGCCGTCCTCGAGCATTGAAACGCTGTAAACCTCGGCCGGGGACAGGGCCGCCGCTATATACTCCTCGGGGTTTTCGCTGTATTTTACAATGTCTATCTTTTCGCCCCTGAGCTCGTCGACGATGGTGGCAACCCTGCTGCCGCGCGGCCCGACGCAGGCGCCAATCGGGTCGACTTCGCTGTCGTTTGACCACACGGCGATTTTTGTCCGGCTTCCCGCCTCGCGCGCTATGCTCTTTATCTCGACCGTGCCGTCGAATATCTCGGGCACCTCGAGCTCGAACAGACGCTTTACAAGGCCGGGGTGCGTCCTTGAGATGATTACCTGCGGCCCGCGCGAAGACTTCCTGACCTCCACGACATAGACCTTTATGCGCTCGCCTTCCCTGAGAACCTCGGACTTTACCCGCTCCCCGGGGAGGAGCACTGCCTCAGTGAACTCGGAGCTGCTCGATATTTTGATGTAGACGCTGCCGGACCTCGGGTCTATTCTTGTGACTACTCCCGAGAGTATTTCGTGCTCTTTTGAGGTAAACTCCTCATATATTATGCCGCGCTCGGCCTCTCGGATGCCCTGAATGATGACCTGCTTTGCAGCCTGGGCAGCGATACGTCCGAACTTCTTTGTCTCCACGTCCTCGCGGACGGTGTCGCCAATGTTAATTTTGTTGTTCGCCTTTTTTCTCGCCTGCTCAAGCGTAAGCTCAACCGCGGGATTACTCACTTCCTCGACAACGGTTTTGAGCACGTACATGTCTATTTTCTTCCTGGCCTCGTCTATGTCAATAACCACACGGTCGGCGGCCTCGGGATTGTCCTTGCGAAAAGCCGCGAGCAGCGCCTGGTGTATGCGCTCGAGCATATATTCCTTGGGAATACCCTTTTCCCTTTCGAGATCCGCTATCGCGTCAAAAAACTCAGCGTTCATTATAAACCTCCATTTGCTCCGCACGCGGCTGCATCGTCAACCCCCACATTACTACGGTTGAGCGGCAGGACGGCGGTTGCCGCTTAACGAAACGGCCAGCGGCTCGCCTGTAATATATAATTTAAGTGATTAGTCCAAAACAGTTTTCTAAAACATACGCACTTTGGGCGGTGGCAGAATCCTAAAGCATATTACAGCATCAAGCGAAGGCGCACAAGCGCAACTTCTCCTTTTTTAAAAAGGACCGGGCTTCCATCCACCTCTATCTCCAGGTCACCGTTGTCGTATTTTAAAAGCTTCCCCACATATTCTTTTCTGCCGTCTTTCGACCTGTAAAGACGAACCGCAACATTGTGGCCGATAAAGCGTTCAAAATCGGACGGGCGTTTCAGCGCGCGTTCCGCCCCGGGTGAGGATACTTCAAAAATATAGCTCTCCTTGATTGGGTCGAGCTCATCGAGCAGCGGGTCCATCTCGCGGCTGACCGCTTCGCAGTCTTCCGTACTTATGTTTCCCTCCCTGTCGATATATACGCGCAGGTAAAGCTGTCCAGCCTCTTTGACAAGCTCGACATCCCAGAGCTCAAGACCGTGTTTTTCCACTATGGGACGCGCAAGTTCAGCGACCTTTTCGGTGACCTTTTTCATAGGCTCTTTTCCTTTTCCATTTTCTTACAATCTTATAATTTACATTAAAAAAAGTGGGCACAACCCACTTACCACCTCAAACTACTACCAGTATTGGAATTATAACACAGAACACCGCGCAATGCAAGCATTTTACTGTAATTTATGAATAAAATGCGCATCTTTTCCTCAGAGGTCCAGCCTTGCCCTGAGGGAAGAATACACGGCCCGGGTTTCCTCGGCAGTTTTGAGGTTGAAAACAGTCGTTTTACCGCCGCTGCGAATGACGATATAGGCCTCGACATTGTTGTAGACGCACAGGCGGTATGCCCCGAATTCTTCGTTACTGAACGTGCCGGAGGAGATTTTGGCTCCGCCAAGCCCAAAAGTGCGCCTTCCCTTGTTAAAGCTCTCTCTGAGGTCAAGGGATACAATGTCGTCGTAAGAAATCGTTTCATTGAACATAAAGCTTTTGATTGAAATATCCGTATCGCCTGCCTCGGCCCTTATCTCTCCTGTAAAAAGCAAAAAGCCAGCGAGCACGAGCACAACAAAAGTAATGACCGGCCTTGCCGCTCCAATTTTATTGTCTTTATTTTTACCAAACAATCTGGACATAATGCATCCCCTTTAAAATGTTGACATGGCTTTTATGTATGGATTATACTATATAGATTACATACAATCCTCACCAATTATTGCACAATAATACATTCTCCATAAATATAACCGGGCGCGGCTTATGGCAATTATACCATAAAGCGACTGTGCTTGCGATATTAATTTTCTGACGCTCGGAAAACCAAGGAGGTTCCCCTATGAAAAGAGTTTTATCCCTGCTTCTTTCTTTACTGCTTATATCTGGGCTTGCGGCCTGTCAAAGTTCCCGCAGCCCCGGAAATTCCCCCGCCCCTGAGAGCACCACGACTCCTGAAAGCACCACAGCCCCGGCCCCGAAGGCCAAGGTGAAAATCGGCGTTTTAAAGGGGCCGACAGGAATTGGCAGCGCCTATCTTATGGAGAAAAACGAAAAGGGCGGTACCCTCAACGACTACAAATTCGTCACCGCGACGGCACCGACCGATTTGACGGGAAGGCTTGTCTCCGGCGAGCTCGACATGGCCGCTCTGCCGACAAACGTCGCGGCGACGCTCTATAATAAAACTAACGGCAACGTGCAGATACTGGCCGTCAACACACTCGGAGTGCTCTACATACTTCAAAACGGCAGGCAGATAGAATCCGTAGCGGATTTGAGAGGCAAAACCCTCTTCGCGACCGGTCAGGGCGCAAACCCCGAATACGTGCTCAATTACATACTCCGTGAAAACGGCCTTGAGCCGGGCGTCGACCTTACGATAGAATATAAGGACAGCGAGGAGCTCTCTACGCTCATGGCAACGGGAAAAATTGAACTCTGTATGCTGCCTGTCCCCGCCGCAACAACGGTACTCAGCAAAAACGCCGACGTCAGCATAGCGCTTGACCTCACCGAGGAGTGGGACAAGGTAAGCGAGGGCAGCGTGCTTACAATGGGCTGCATGGTCTTGCGAAAGAACTCGGAGCTGTCCGCGGAGGCCATTTCAAACTTCCTCAAGGAATACGACGAGTCCATCAAATACGTTAGCGAAAATCCGGGCGAGGCGGCAGAGCTGGTCGCCAAATTTGAAATAACGGGTTCGGCGGAGATAGCCAGAGCCGCAATACCAGAGAGCAATCTTGTGTTCATTAGCGGAGAGAAGATAAAGGAGGCAATTGAGGGCTACTATGAGGTTTTATTTAAGGCCGACCCGGCATCCATCGGAGGAAAGCTACCCGACGACGGTTTCTACTACAAATAAAAAGCTGCCGCAGTGGCTTAAACCGGTGCTGGCGGCAATCTTTTGGCTAGCGCTCTGGTCAGCCGCCGCCCTCTACGTCTCACAGGAGCTTATCCTGCCCTCCCCGATTTCGGTTTTCAGGACCTTGCTTTATTTGTGCGGCAGGCCGGAGTTTTGGAAGGCGGCAGCGCTCTCGCTGCTTAGAATTTTCGGCGGCTTTGCTGCCGGGACGGTGCTCGGCACGCTTCTCGCCGTGCTTACGGCCCGCTTTGATCTGATGGATACGCTTTTTTCGCCCCTTATACGCATAGTACGCACGACGCCCGTAGCTTCATTTATAATACTGGCTCTTTTGTGGATGGGCCACGCGCTTGTCCCCGCATTTATGGCAATGCTCATGGTAACGCCCATTGTCTGGGAGAGCCTTCGCGCGGCAATCCTGGCAGTTGACCCCGAGCTTCTTGAGATGGCCTTTATTTACCGCTTCGGCGCAGTAAAGACGATAAAGCTTGTCTATATCCCCTCGGTCCTCTCCCCCTACGCCGCCTCTCTTGCAACCGCCGTGGGGCTTGCCTGGAAATCAGGGATAGCCGCGGAGGTCCTGTGCCTTCCGCGCCTTGCCATAGGAACGAACCTGTACTATTCGAAAATTTACCTGGAGACCCCTTCCCTTTTCGCCTGGACCATTGTGGTGATTGTGCTGAGCTTCATGCTCGAGGGGTTGTTTTCTCGTCTCCTTCGCAAAAGGAGGAAAAAGAGATGGTAAGACTTAAGGATGTAACGTTCTCCTTCGGGGACAGGCTGGTGCTGGACAGCTTCTCAATCGAGCTGCCAAATGAGGGCATAACCTGCCTTCTGGGGCCCTCCGGCTGCGGAAAGACGACGCTTTTTCGCCTTATAGCGGGACTTATCAGGCCTCAGCTCGGAGAAATCAGCGTGGACTTCAATAAAATCTCATTCATGTTTCAGGAGGATAGGCTCCTGCCCTGGCTTTCCGCGCTTGAAAACGTGAGGGCGGTCCTCCCCGCCGATGAAAGGGATAAGGCGGGGCTTATCCTGAGTGAGCTCGGACTCGGAAACGAGCTTAACACCATGCCCCCGGAGCTTTCGGCAGGCATGAAAAGGAGAGTGGCGCTTGCAAGGGCGCTTGCCTTTGGCGGCGACCTTCTGCTCCTCGACGAGCCGTTTACCGGGCTTGAGCCGGAGCTTATGGAAAGGCTCGCTTCTCATATCAAAAAGCAGAGCCGGCCCGTCTATGTAATCACGCATTCGGAGAAAGAGGTGGAGCTTCTCGGCGGAAGAACCGTCAGGCTGAAAGGCCCTCCCCTGAAGCTGGAAAATTAAACCGTTTACTAATCGTTATATTCTCATATTTTTCCGTTTTGTATTGCAAGCAAACCTATACCTAATGTATAATTAGCCTAAAATCTGCCGTGGAGGAGGTTTGCTGGTGCATTACATCCCATATATAGAAATGGGCGCTTTCACATTCCTCCTTTTGGTCACGCTTGTATTCTTTATAAAAGAGAAGCTCTATACCATGCAGAGCACCTGTTACGGCGTGTTGCTCTGCCTGATGCTTACGACACTTGGCGTCGAAATAGCGGTGCTCCTTGCCTTTGCCGACCCTAATTTCCTTCCGGTTTGGGCAAACAGGCTGTTAAACTCGCTACTGCTGTTACTGTATGCCTCCATAGCCATATATTTTGTGCTTTACGCTCTGGTTCTCAGCGACAGCCTGCATGTAATCAGATTCAGCCGCAATAAGCTTAGTTTTTTGCTCCTTATCCTCCCCTTTGCCGCCTATTGCGGGGTGTTGCTGCTTAAACCCGAGCTGATTTATTATTTTGACAAGAACCTCCGTTTCAGGTCCGGCACCCTTTTCGGGCTATTGCACGTTTGCGGGGCTTTTTATATGCTCTGCGGGATTATCGTCACTATAAAATACAGGGCAAAGCTCCCCCGGGCGCAGTTTTACACCGCGCTGCTGTTTGCAGTCCTTGTCTCGGCCTCCTGTGTGGCTCAGTATTTTCTGAAATCGGTTCTTATAATCGGAACTGTCATCAGCCTCGGGCTAACTTGCATGTTCTTTACGTACCAGAACCCGGACAATTACGTGGACGAGCTCACAAAGCTCCTGGGGCGCTCGGGCTTTCTAATAATAGTCGGACAGCTTATCAAGTGGCGGAAGAAATCAAAGAATATAATAATCATAGACGTCAACTCGTTTAAGACGGTAAACAGCCTCTTTGGAATTATTGTGGGCGACGGGCTGATACTGAATATAGTAAACTTCCTAAGGCAGATAGCACCCAACAGGCAAAGGGTGTTCAGAATCGGCGGGGACCAGTTTGCCCTGATAGCGAACACAAATGAGGCGGCTGAGCTTATCGAGCAGATCAGGCGCAGGTTTAAATACAGTTGGAACGCAAACGACAACAGGCTCCATGTATCCGTCAGCATAGCCAAAATCGCGGTGGACCAGTTTAAGTTAACAAGCGAAGACCTGATGGGCCTTATTCAAAACACCATCTATCTCATGAAGGACAGCGGCAGGGGCGGATACATCGAGGTTGACGACATGATTATAGATTCAATCACGCGAAGGACGGCCATAGAGAACAGCCTCAGGAATTTTGAAGAGAACGGCTGCCTTGAGCTCATCTTCCAGCCCATATACAGCGTCAAAAAGAAGCGCATTACCTCGGCTGAGGTTTTGCTGCGCATGGAGCTTGAGGGCTTCGGACAGATTCCGCCCGAAGAGTTTATCAAAATCGCGGAGCTCTCCGGCATGATTGCCCGCATATCGAGATTTGTGCTTATTGACACCTGCCGCTTTATCTCGGAAAACGGGCTCTGGGATTACGGCCTTGATATGATAGACTTAAACCTCTCCCCTGCGGAATGCCTTCAGGATGACCTTGCAAGCCAGCTGAAGGATATTCTGTCCGGCTACCCCTTTGACAAAAGCATACTCAGCTTCGAGATAACTGAAACTGCCGCGGTAACCTCGAACGGCCAGATTCCGAAAATTATGGAAACGCTCTCGGCCATGGGGGTGAGCTTTGCGCTGGACGATTACGGCCAGGGCTATTCAAACTCCGACACGCTTATATGTTTTCCTTTTACCACCGTCAAGCTGGGCATGGACCTGCTTTGGAGCGCTTTTGCCTCCGAGAAGGCGAGCATAATCTATCGCAGCACCGTGGAGATGCTAAAGGAGCTCGGCATGCGCATAGTGTCCGAGGGCGCCGAGACACAGGAGCATGTCTCAATGCTCCATGAGCTAGGTGTCGATTATATTCAGGGCTATTATTACGGAGAGCCGCTCGACAAAACGGGTTACCTTACCCTGCTCGCCGAGGAAAAGCGGCGCTTAGCAGACAGAGGCGAAGCTCTGGGCGCTCATTGAAACGGAGCAAATTTTATTTGAAATACAAATCCTGAATTAGGCTTTAACCGTTTCGGTGCCATTGGACTTTGCTTTCTCACGCAAGACAACGGGATTTCGAGGTGTTTTATGGAGCTTAATAAAACCCCTTTTCTTAAATACGGCCTAATCGGCGAAAAGCTCGGGCATAGCTATTCAAAGCTCATACATGAAAAGCTCGGAGGCTACGCCTACGAGCTTCGTGAGATAGGCCCCGAAAATCTGGATTTGTTCCTCTCGGAGCGTAGATTTATAGGGCTCAACGTCACAATTCCTTACAAGAAAGCAGTAATCCCACACTGCAACGAGCTGAGCGACCAGGCTAAGCGCATAGGCAGCGTAAACACCCTGAAAGTGCGCGCCGACGGCTCTCTTTACGGCCACAACACCGACTACGACGGCTTTGTCTACGCAGTTAAGTCGGCGGGCATCTCATTTTCCGGCAAAAAGGTCCTCATTCTGGGGAGCGGCGGAACCTCCCTCACGGTCAGGTCGGCCGCCGAGGACATGGGCGCTGCCGAGATAATCACGGTGTCTCGCGGCGGGGAGATTAATTACGAAAACGTCTATTCGCAGACCGGCGCCGAGATTATCGTCAACACCACGCCCGTCGGAATGTACCCGAAAACGGGCGAAGCGCCGATAGACCTTGCCCGCTTCCCCGCCCTTTCAGGTGTCGTGGACGTAATATACAATCCGCTCTACACAGCACTCCTTTTGCAGGCGAGAAAGCTCGGCATCCCCCACACCTGCGGGCTTCCCATG
Source organism: Clostridiales bacterium (assembly GCA_012838345.1). GTDB lineage: Bacteria > Bacillota > Clostridia > Oscillospirales > Oscillospiraceae > DUPK01. The sequence goes on from DUPK01000078.1 coordinate 25,996, forward strand.
CTGGTTGCTCAGGCAAAGGCCGCCGCAGAGCTTTTTCTGTCGAGGCCGATATCGGATAGCGAAGTGGAGCGTATCTGCCGGGAAATCATGGGAGAAATCACAAACATAGTTCTCATCGGTATGCCTGGCAGCGGCAAAACCACGATTGGGAAGAAGCTGGCGCTGATTCTAAACAAAAAATTTACCGACACCGACGACCGGACGGTCGAGCGGGCCGGTATGAGCATACCCGATATTTTTGAAAAGTACGGCGAGGCACATTTCAGGGATTTGGAGACGGAAGTCATTCGGGAAATCGGCAGGCAGACGGGTCTTGTGATAGCAACCGGCGGCGGCGCCGTTATCAGAGAGGAAAACCGCGACGCGCTGAGGCAAAATGGTCGCATCTACTATGTCACGCGCGACATCGGCGCTCTCAGCACCGAAAACCGCCCCTTATCAAGCTCGCTAGACGCGCTTTACGAGCTTGATAAGGCGCGCAGGCCGCTTTACACTTCCTTTAGCGACGTGACGATTTCCAACAATGACAGCATTGAAGCCGCTGTCAAGGCAATCGCGGAGGATTTTTATGAGAATTTTGGTAATAAACGGCCCTAACCTGAACATGTTAGGGATAAGGGAGCCTGAAATATACGGCTCTCAAACCTATGAGGACCTTGTGAGTTTTGTAAAGGATGTCTGCCGCGAGCAGAACATTGAGGTTGAATTCTTTCAGTCGAACCATGAAGGCGCCATTGTGGACGCCATACAGGCGGCATACGGAAAATTTGACGGGATTGTCATAAACCCGGCCGCCTATACCCACACCAGCATAGCGATTCTGGACGCGCTCAAAACAGTAAACATCCCGGCAGTAGAGGTGCATCTGAGCGACATTTACAAGCGGGAAAATTTCAGGCATATTTCGTATGTGGCCCCTGCCTGTATAAAGACCTTCTACGGTTTTGGCTTTGAGGGCTACCGTCTGGCCGTGCTCTCGATAAAGGAGTACCTTGAAAAGGGCGCCTAGCAGGTTTTGTCGCCAAGTTCGGCCTTGAGCTTCTCAAGCGCTCTCTTTTCAATTCGCGATACATATGGTATCGCTTATTGTAAGTGAATAATTACCAATTTAATGCGCCCACCCGCGGCGCATATTTTTATTGGCTTGACTTCTCGCCGCCCTCCGGCGGGGCGAAGCGAAAGCGGATTATGAGCTCTTTATTCTCCGTAAGCTCGACTCTCTCAATCAGGCTGACCAGCACTTCCCTGCTAGCAAACGCGCTGTCTATAAATCTCTGAGCGAACTCCCCGGCCTGTGCCTCGACCGGAGCGGCGGGGCAGTCGGCGCTCTCAAGCTCCGAGAGCCTTCGCTCTAGCGCTGCGCGCTCTCCCTTGACACGAGGGTAAACCCTTTCAAAATCCCCCTCGTCCAAGACCCCGCTCAGTCTGTCCAGATAGATTTTCTCAAGTCGGGCGCTTAAACTTTCGATTTTGGCTTTCAGCTCCTTTGTATCGTTTTCAGCCCTTTGAGATTTGAGCGCTTCCCTAATGCTCCGCTCGGCTGTTGCCAGAAGCTCCTCGGGCTTTAGGTGCTCTTCGCATACCTCACGCACTTTTTTCAAGACAGCCTCCGTCACCGTCTTTTCCTTAATCGAGTGACAGGTGCAGACCCCTGATTTTGTATAGCGCTGATATGTCCTGCAAACAAAGTAGAGGCAGTCCTCGCCCTTTGAGTTTTTGCGGTTTATGACTCCAAGCGGATAAGTACACTCGTGGCAGTGTATTAGGCCTTTGAGCAGGAAGTCGTACCGGCGTAGGCGCGTTCTCCTGCGGCTTTTAAGGAGCGACTGTACCTTATAAAAAGTATCCTTATCAATAATCGGCTCGTGCGTACCCTCTACCACCACCCAGTTTTCCCTGGCCTGCCTTATGCTCTTTTTGGATTTGTAGCTTATCTTCATGCTCCTGCCCTGGACCATATTTCCGATGTAAATCTCGTTTTGCAGCATATCGGAGATTCTCTCGCCGCTCCAGAGGCCAGCATAGGGCCCCGTGCGCCCCTGCTTCAGTCCCGCATAAGCCGCTGGCGTCGGTATTTTCTCTTCGTTTAGCCTAACTGCAATCTGATGGCAGCTCATCCCCTCAAGGGCCAGATTGAAAATGCGCCGCACCAGAGGGGCCGCATTTTCGTCGACAATGATTTTGTTTTTATCGCCAGGATGCTTTTTGTAGCCGAACAGGGGCTTTCCGCCGATAAACAGGCCCTTTCGCTGCTTGTCACGCTTTACGCTCTTTATCTTCTTGGAGATGTCCCTGGCGTACATGTCGTTCATTATGGCGCGAAAGGGCGTAATGTCGTTTGCGCTGCTCTCGACGCCGGTGTCTATTCCGTCGAGAACCGATATGTACCTCACCCGGTTTTCGGGGAAATAGCGCTCCATGAAGTGTCCGGTCATTATGTAGTCGCGCCCTAAGCGGGATAAATCCTTTGTTATGACCATGTTGATTGCCTTTGTCTCAATATCGGCAATCATGCGTTTGAAGGCTGGCCTGTCGAAATTCGTGCCCGACCAGCCGTCGTCGATGTATGTGTCGTATACAGTGAGCTTGTTTTCATGTGCAAAGCGGCGCAGTAGCGATATTTGGTTGCTTATGCTCTCCGATGGCCCTTCATTTTCGTCCTCCTTTGATAGCCTTATGTACAGCCCCGCGCGGTACTCCTCGGGATTACTTATATTCAGGTACATTTCGCTCCTCCGCGCTCTCTCCTACCGGCGATCTATCTGGGACAAACGGCGAGGATACCTCTTGTACGCTTTGCCCAAGCTCCCTTTGAAGATATAAGCGAAATGAGCGGACAAGCAAATCCCGCACATGCTCCGCTCCTTCTGAAAATAGGCATGTTACGCAAATCTCTGGTTTACTCATATGTGCCTTACACCCCCTTTTTGCATCGTTAAAAGATATGCAAAACTCCGGGGCTTTTGCCTGTCCTTAAAAAATGGGTAAATCACATATATTTTGAAGGCAAAAACCGGTGGACTCGTATGGCCCCTTATGTATAGCAATAAATTCGGCTTGAGCAAATATGCGCAAGCTTCGAATTAAAAGAAATACGCAGCATATATCGCGGCTTAAGGGAAACAATAAGCACTGAATAATGTAATATGAGATTCCGGAGGTTTATTTAATAGGATACGCATCGCGACAGGAAAAGCGCTCGAAGCCATAGATAAAGGTTCAAAGGCGGCAATCAGGCTGCAAGCCTTTGGCTTTCGCTGCGCCGAGCTAAAAGGTCTTATTGAGCTAAAACTTGGATGTGTACAGAGGTTAAATGTATGAAAAATCTGGCTTGCTTCATTCTCGCTTTATTGATTTATCTGGTTTTCACAGCCTGCGGGGCGCCGGCGCCCGCAAACACCGAGGGCCCGCCGGCTGCCACACCCACGCCGCAGCAGACTGCACAGCCTACAGCAGCGCCCAAAGGAGAACCCGCCATTGAAAGTACCGTCATATACGACGAAGGCGGCGTTAAGGTCACGGCCAAATCGCTGTCATTAAACGGCCTTCTCGGGCCTGAGTTGGACGTCCTCATTGAAAATAACACTGACAAAAATCTCACAATACAGGCGCAAAATGTCTCCGTAAATGACTTCATGATAAGTACGATTTTCTCGTCAGACGTCCCCTCCGGCAAAAAGGCAAACGACGCAATCGTGTTTGAAAGCTGGAGTTTGGAGGCGTCAAAGGTTGATAAAATAGCCGGCATCGAGCTTTACCTCAGTATTTTTGAAACTGACAGCCTGGACGACTACGCAATATCCGATAAGATAACCATCCAGACTTCCGTTGCTGACAGCCACACCCAGCAGGTGGACCGCTCGGGAAAAACGGTGCTTGACGAGGGCGGCATCACAATCATCTGCAAAGGCATAGACCATGAGGGCTTTCTCGGCCCCGAGATTGTGTTCCTAATCGAGAACAATTCTGAATATGATATAACCGTCCAGGCGGGTTCTTTCTCCGCAAACGGCTTTTCAATCGACCCCGTGTTCTCAAGCGATGTTTTAAGCGGGAAGAGAATCGTCGACTCCATGACTGTTTTGCAAAGCGATATGGAGGACAATGAAATAGAGACTATCTCGGAGATTGAGTTCAGCCTTATTATTTTCGACGCCGATACGTTTGAAGATATTATAAAATCAGAGCCGGTAACCTTGGAATTTGAATAGCAGTTTTATAGTTATATACTCCCCGCCAAAATGCAAAAAGCCCCGTAGAGCCGCGACAAAGCGGCCTCCGGGGTTTGATATTCGCATTGTCAAGAGAACGTTCCGGTGATTTTCAGCTATTGGCAAGCGCCTTATCCTTGCTCGAGGCTTCTTTTCATTGCCCATAGGATAAAACAAAAAGGCGAGCCCAATAAGGGCTCACCTATGGTCGGAGTGTCGGGACTTGAACCCGAGGCCTCTTGGTCCCGAACCAAGCGCGATACCAAACTTCGCCACACCCCGATACGTACTTATGAGGACAAAACCTAGTGTTATCAATGCCTTGCGGTAGTGTTGTCGGATTGCGTCGGATTGTGTACGCTGTTCCGTGGGTACTCGCGTGGGTACTTGCGGTGGGTACTCGTCACGTTAAACTATTAACCGCTTTAAGCTGTTCGGACAAAGGCAACGTCTGGCGGCTGATTCTACATCACATCCCACCGGTGAACGTGCTATTTATACTACCACAATCTTTTGACCCGTGTCAAGTGCTTTTTGGCTTCGACTTGAGCACCGCCGAATAAGGCTCTTAGGATAAAAAATTATGAGAGAACAAGCAAACAACTGAACATATTTTGCATAGATTGCGGCGGCATTAGCATCGGGGAAGCCGGGCTTAACACGGGCTTCAGCTGGGACGGCGGCTATGTGGTTATAAACTGAATGCATGAAATAAAAATGGCAGACCGGTTGGTCTGCCATTTTGCTACATTGTCCTGTCGGTAGAGTATCTCTTTAGAGCGAGCAAATCCTCATTGATGTACTTTTCCTGGTATTCGACAACGTGCATAGAGAACAAAAGCCTCTCCTTCAACAAGGGGTCGTCGAGCTTCTGGCCTATGAGCTCCTCAATCTTATTGAGCTTGTAATACAGAGTGTTTCTATGCACATAGAGCTGTTTTGCAGTCTTTACCGTATTGCAGTCGTTTGTTAGGTAGACATAAAGCGTATCCCTCAGGTTGGTGCCATACTTCTTGTCATATCGCTCTATTGTCACAAAAGCCGGATGGCAGAGGTAAATAAGGTTTCCGTTGTGATAACCGTTGTGCGCGGGGTCGGCCAGAAGGTCAATGGTGTGGTAAATGCTGTATTCCTCGTAATGGAATATCCTGTTTTGCGGGTCCGACCTGAAGACCTTCCCCAAACGTATCGTGGCCTTTGTCTGCATATATATCGGGCGCAGCGAGGTCAGGAATTTGGAGTAGTTCCCTATCGCCATGTAGGCGTCGTAGTACTCCAGAATCTCCATCATTCTCTCCCTGTCGAAGCTCGGCTTGGCGTTGTGCCTCTGCTTTTTCGCCAGAATAAGTATGTCATTCTTATATACTGTAATGCAGCTGTTCGGGATTGCCTGCTCTATCTGGCTTATCACATAGTTCCAGGGAATCGACTTGCTGCGTTCTTCAAAGGACACCACCATGGTATGATAATACTTCGTAATGGTAAGCGCCGGCACGAGCTTGAGCCTGTGCTCGAGCTCCTCCGGGTCGGCGAGCCTGCGCTCGATTAAGTCGGCTATCAGGACGCCTATCTCGGTGCTCGCCATATACTGGCTGGCCTTGGTGCTCAAAAAGTAGTTCTGAACATAATCGGAGAGCTCGGAAGTCAGCTCCAAGCAGTATTCGTTCTTCTCCTCTCCCTCAAGCGTTACGATAACGCGGGCTACCAGGTTGCCGTTGTAGTATATCCGCCGTATTATGGTCCTGTTGCCGGTGAGGCGGGAGACATATTCTATCTTGGGAGCAAAGGGGTTTGTGAGCTTAGCCTCCTCGTCCAGAAGGGAGCACACGCTGTCGTATGACAAAAACCCGTTTTTAACAATCTCCTGCAATAGCGGGTCGTTAAAGCCCTCGGGCACGCAGCCGCCGAGCATTTTAAAGCCCATGTTGAGTATTACCACAGGATACCCTATCATCTCAAAGCCCTTTTCGGCCAGACCCTGTATTCCGCGCTCCGAGCGCATGGTCTCATCCAGATCCTTGACCCACTTTAAATAATTGCATAGTATCCGCTGTATTTTGTTCTGGAGGGGAAAAAGCGGCAGGGAGGTAACAATCAGGTTTGCCCCGTCCTGCTCAAAATAGGGGTCAAGAACTTCGGAGTCCCCCGCGCTGATAAAGGTCAGGGGGCCCTTCTGCGGCAGCCTGGACAGCGCGTCTGCAACGTCCTCCGGGCTTCCAAGATAGACATACTCCGGAGTCAGCGGGGTATCCTTATCAAGCAGCATTATACCCTCAACAGTTTCCAGCCTGGTATTAACGACGGCTTTGCGCACCAACTCATCTTTAATCGGATAAAGCAAAATGGGAAGCGTAATCATAAACGTCCCTCCTCCTTTCAAAAAAGGGCTAATTCAGCCTCGGTATAGCCCCATGCACAGCCGTCAGACAGTCGAATCCCATCCTTTGTGCACTATACACAGGCATACTATCCGCATCCAAAAAAAGGATGCTATCTGCTTAACAATAAATTAACAAATGTAAATGGCCGTTGAGCAACGGATATGGGTTCCGTGTGACATAGCTCGATTATATCTTGATTATAACTGATTCTGCTCAGATTTCAATATCAGCGAATGGGTATTTTTATTAATAATGTCAAATAAAGATTCTTAGACATTCTGCACAGCTTCGCGTTGTTCAAATATGGTCACACTACACGGTTGTGTTTTGGATATATTGCTGTTATACTTAGTCGTGACATAGGTTTTTCAGTTCAGGTTTACCAAGGCAAAGGGTTAATCGGCCCCAACGATTGGCTCTTTGTAATAAAATGAAGGATGTGAAGCCTTTGGGAATTAGGGAATACGCTAGAAATAGTAAAGCGTTTCAGCGCCTACTCCACCACTACAACAACAGGGAAGAAGCGGCGCGCCTTTTCAGGCAGAAGGGCGGAAAGGTCGTCGGCCAGCTCGGCGCCGACGTCCCCGACGAACTTATAATGGCCGCCGGGATGTTCCCCGTGCGTGTTTACGCGGACAGGGACAGCAAACTCACAGAGGCTGACAAGTATCTTGAGTTTTCATTTGACCCTGTTATAAGAGCACAGTTTGAGAAGATAGTAGACGGTACATATTCCGATATAGTTGATTACCTGGCTATCTCCAACTCGACTGATGTCATAATCCGCACATATCTCTACCTTAAAGAAATCAGGCGTCAGGAGCCGGAAAAACCGGTGCCGCCCCTTACGTTTATCGACTGGCTGTTTACACGCAGGATGCTGTATCAGGTGAGAAACGAATTCACGATTGATCTGTTCCGCCAGACACTTGAGGAGTGGTCCGGCAGAAAGATTTCAGACAGCGATATTGAAGCTGCGGCGAAAATCTGCAACGAAGACCGCACGGCGCTGCGCGAGATTTCGGAGCTTCGCAAGGCACGGAAGCCGAGAATCAGCGGCAGCGAGGCCCTGGTAATCATTGGCTCTTCCATGTTCATGGATAAGGCGGAGCACGCGGAGCTGACACGGCAGGTCGCCCGCGAGGCCAAGGACTGGCCCGAGATTGATGCCAAGCGCATCTTCCTCACCGGAAGCGCCCAGGAGTACACGGATCTCTATGAGATGATTGAAAAGTACGGCGCCGTTGTTGTCGGCGAGGACCATGATTGGGGCGACAGATATTACGAGCGTGATTACAACACTTCATACTCCCCCATACGCGCAATAGTAGACCGTTATATGCTAAGGAGCTTCAGCTCAAAGAAGGCCTTTGTCTCCCAGCGTGTGCAGGCACTTGACGAGGCGGTCAATGCCTCGAAGGCGGATGCGGTTGTTTTCTATGTAAACATGTACGAAGAGTCCGCCTCGTGGGATTACCCGTCTCAGAAGAAATCACTCGAGAATCGTGGTATCGCAACGAAGGCTTTCGTGAAAATGGCGTATCCGATTACAAGAAACGAGTGGCTTGAAGACAATCTGAAAAAGTTTATTGACTCGTTAAAGGAGTGATTTCTTAATGCACAACGATACAAAGAGAGCAAATGAGCCGACCAGAGCCAGAAAGTCTTTGCAGGCAACGGCGGTTGCAAGCGCCTATCAGAAGGAATGGTTTAACGGATTGCGCGCAAGGGTCGAGGCCGGGGAAGACTTCGGATATTTAAACGCCGACGTGCCCATGGAAATCTTAAGGGCGATGGACATCCCCTTTGTGGTAAATCAGTGGTGGGCCGCTATCTGCGCTGCAAAGCGCATGACGCCGAAATACTATTCACTTCTGAACGCCGCAGGCTACAGGGATGACCTTTGCTCCTACTGCGCAACAGCGCTTGCCGAAAGTCTTGACCCCGACGATAAGATAAGCGGGCCATGGGGAGGTCTCCCCAGCCCCACGATTGCCATAACAAGGCTCACCTGTGACTGTCAGAGCAAGATATTCGAGCTTTTTGCAAAAAATCACGGCGCGGAAATGTACGTAATGGAGAATACACAGCCGCGCAAAGTTCCACCCAACTGGTGGGAGCTTGCCGAAGACAGATGGGAAGAACTGTACGATAAGGACAGGCTCGACCTCGCGGTTGAGGATCTGAAGGCCCTTATCGCTTATCTGGAGAACAAAACCGGCAAAATGTTTGACATCAACAAGCTCGTTGAGGTTATGAATCTCATTAATGAGCAGGAGATGTGGTACAAGAAAATAAGGGATCTGATAGCGAAAACCAGCCCCGCACCCGTCACAGTCGTTGACACAATCAACGCGGTTATGCAGGCGCAGTGGCAGCGCGGGACAAAATGGGCTGTCGAACACGCAAAAAGCCTTTACGAGGAGATAAAGAGCTTCGTAGACACAGGGCGCTCTGCGGTTCCGGACGAAAAGCTTCGTCTTATGTGGCTTGGACGCGGACTCTGGCACGACTTTGCCTTCTATCAGAACTTTGAGGAGAAGTACGGTGCGGCCTTCGTCTGGAGCATGTATCTGGCCATGGGCGCAGACGCCTATATCCGCAACAACGTCGAAGCCGACCCTCTCCGCGCTCTCGCGGCCCGCTACATCGGTATGGAAGATTTCCTGCATATGCCTCCCTGGAACGCAAACTGGTTCTTGAAGGAAGCGAGGCACAACAACATTGACGGCGTTGTCTACATGGTACCCGAAAACTGCATGCAGGCAGTCGAAGGCTCTTACTTTATTAAGAAGACGCTTGAGGATGCAGGCATACCCGTCCTTTTGTTCAAGGCCGACCCGGTTGACTCGAGAAAATGGAACCGTGATACCATGACAGGCCTAGTGGAAGATTTTATTGAGACAAGGATAATTATGGGAGGTAAGAAATGATGAGTAAAGGACCGCTCACTGGAGTAAAGGTTTTGGATTTTACACAGTTTGAAGCCGGCACAGTGTGCACGGAGACTCTCGCCTGGCTCGGCGCGGAAGTCTGGAAGGTCGAGCGCCCCGAAAAAGGCGAGCTTGGCCGCTACTCCGTCGCCAACCCCGGCGTAGACACCGTAGGCTTCGTGATAATGAATATGAACAAAAAGTCAATAACCTGCAACCTCAAGACCCCCGAGGGCATAGACCTTATGAAGCGTCTTATCGCGAAGGTCGACGTCGTCGTCGAGAACATGGGCCCCGGCTCTATGGAGAGGCTCGGCCTCGGCTATGACGAGTGCAAGAAGATTAACGAGAAGATAATCTTCGCTTCGATTAAGGGCTTTGCCCCGGACAGCCCCTATGCCAATTACCCCGCTTTTGACCCCATCGCCACCCACACAGGCGGTCTGGTCGCCGCAACCGGCCATCCCGACGAACCGATAAAATGCGGCGTCAGCGTAGCTGACTCGGGCAGCGGCATCACGTGCGCCATGTGCATCATAGCGGCCCTGTACCAGCGCGATACCCAGGGCATAGGGCAGCGTATCGACGTAGCCATGCAGGACTTCATCATCGGCCTGTCCCGCTCCGGATGGGAGCCGTACTACAACACCGGCAAGCCCCCGCGCCGTGTGGGCAACGGAATGCCGCTTGAGGATGTCGCCCCCTCGAACACCTATCGCTGCAAGCCCTTCGGAATCAACGATTACGTCCACATCTACTGCTCCAGAGCTCCCGGAAGCAAGCAGTTTGAAAACCTCTGCAAGGCCATGGGCCGCGAGGACCTGCTTCAGGACGAGCGCTTTGCAACTCCCAGGTCGCGCTTCGAGCACAGAGAGGTCCTCGACGCGATTATTTCCGAGTGGACCGCCAAGCACACCAAGTTTGAGGCCATGGATATTCTCGCCAGTGCCGACGTGCCCGCCGGCGCCCTACTCGACGTCGGAGACATCACAAACGACCCGCAGTACCTCCAGCGCGGCATAATCGTCGAGGTCGACCACAAGGACCACGGAACGCTGAAGCTCCCCGGCTTTGCCCCCCGTATGTCCGAAAACCATGTGGAATACAAGGTCTCCCCTGAACTCGGCGGCAGCAACGAAGAGGTATACAAAGGCGTGCTTGGGCTCTCCGACGAAGAGATGCAGAAGCTCAAGAGCTTGAAAGTCATTTAACCGTTATTCTCCGCATTCGGCCCAAACGGATAACTTCTATCCGAACTTATATGTGAAAAGGAGAGAGTCAAATGAAAAAGATCCTGGCAATCGTTTTTGTAATCGCAGTACTTCTTTCATTTGCAGCCTGCGGAGACAAAACTCCGGCTCCAACGGCTACCCCTGCTACCACTGAGAAGCCAAGCACTTCGGAACCACCGCAGCAAACCGTTCAAACTCTCACCGTAGCGCACAAGGGCGACCCGACAAGTCTATGCCACCTGACGGTAACTTTCGGAAGCAACAATGGTCCCATCGACAACATGATATACGACAGGTTGGTGGACTACAACTGGGAGAAAAACGACGTTGAGCCCATGCTTGCCACTTCCTGGGAGTTTATCGACGACACCCACATCAAGTTCAACCTGCGTAAAGACGTCGTTGCCCATGACGGCTCCCCCTTTAGCGCAAGCGACGTAATCTACACCCTTAAAACCGGTCAGGATTCCGGCAAGCTTGCAAACTACTACGGCAATTTTGACATTGAAGGTTGCGAGGTCGTTGACGATTACACAGTCATCATCGCTACCAAGAGGGTAGACCCCTTCGCTCTCTACAACCTCTCAAACATCCCCCTCGGTATGGTTGTTGAAGAGGCTGTAAAAAACAGCGGCACAATTGAAGATCAGAATCAAAAGCCCGACGCCGGAACAGGCCCCTACAAGGTCGTAGAGTGGGTGGCAGGCTCCGCTGTAAAGCTTGAGCGCAACGAGAAATACTGGGGCGAGAGACCTTTCTTCGATTTTGTTGAATTCCGCATCATCACCGACGCCTCCGCCCGCGTAATGAACCTTGAGTCGGGCACCGTCGACGTGGCTCTGGACCCTGCAACAGCTCAGGTCGTGCTGTTTGAAGGCAACAAGGACTTCCAGATTATAAACTACCCGACCACCAACATCACCACGTTGTACCTCAACTGCACAAAGGAGCCCTTCAACGATGTAAAGGTCAGACAGGCAATAGCCCTCGCGCTTGACTACGAGTCCAACCTCGAGGTCGCCGCAAGCGGCTACGGCACCATAAGCGACAGCTTCCTGCCGAAGAACAGCAGCGCCTATGTTGCCCCCGACGGCTCTTACACCAACTACTATCATTACGACGTGGAAGCTGCTAAGAAACTCCTTTCGGAGTCCAACTACCCCAACGGCTTCAGCTTCGAGCTTCTCTACATGGAAGGCGCGACTTTCCAGGCCTATGCCGAACTTATCCAGAACCAGCTGGACCAGATAGGCATCAAAGTTACTCCCGTTCCTACTGCTTCCACAGCTTTCTATGAGCTGCTCAGCGCGGGCAACTTCCAGGCCGAGATAGTCAACAGCTCCAACCCTGACCCCTCCATACAGCTTAAGTTCTTTGACCACCGTGTCGGCTTCGCGGATGTGCGCGGCGGCACCGGCTGGAAGGGCCCCGATGAGCTGGATGCTCTGATAGATCAGGCAAATAACACAGTCGACAGTAAAGCCCGCAAGGAGATATTCGCTAAGATCTCGGCAATAATCAACGAAAACTGCCCCGCAATACCGCTCTATTCACCCAACAAGGTCTGCCTGGCTGACAATGATTTAGCCGGTATCAAGCTGACCGAGTTCAACGACATCGATCTTTCCAAGGCATATCGCGTTTCCAAATAATTAAAAGGCTTAGGCCTTGACGAGACTGGGGGGACCTCTCCGAAAGCTATTTTCGGAGAGGCCCCAACCAAATCGGCTCCCCCGCGTTTCTGTATTGCAGCGGGTATGCCGTAACCCTTTTTAAGGAGCGCAAACTAACATGCTTAGATACATAATAAAGCGCCTTATATGGATGATCCCGGTAATACTGGGCGTCCTTTGTATCGTATTCATACTGTCCGAAATAACTCCCGGAGATCCTGTCGACCAGGTTGTCGGGTATGACGCGCCTCCCGAAGTAAGAGAGGCTATGAGAGAGGCAATGGGCCTGAACGACCCGGTTATTATCAGGTTCTTCCGTTATATCGCAAAGGTGGTAACCAAGGGCGACCTGGGAACATCTTACGCCTCAGGAAACCCGGTGCTTACAGAGCTTCTCGCGCGTTTCCCGAATACGTTATTGCTTACATTTGCTTCAGTTATTGTCGCTTTATTAATTGCCATACCCTTAGGGGTAATATCGGCAGTAAAACAGTATTCGGTAATAGACAACGCCTCTATGGCTTTTGCCCTCTTCGGCGTTTCGATACCTCAGTTCTGGTTTGCTTTGATGACTCTTCTGGTGTTCGCGGTAAAGCTCAAATGGTTTCCCGCAAGCGGTATTGAGAAGTTTTCCGGATGGGTGCTCCCTGTCGCTATGATCGGCATTGCGAATGTCGGAAACCTAGCGCGTATAACCCGTTCGAGCATGCTTGAGGTAATCAGGCAGGATTACATAAGAACCGCACGTGCAAAGGGACAAAAGGAAATCGCGGTTGTAGTAAAGCATGGCTTAAGGAATGCCCTGATTCCGGTTATCGCGAACGTTGGCAATACAATCGGCGTTTCTCTGGGCGGAGCTGTCATTGCTGAAAGTATCTTCTCCATACCGGGCGTCGGCAAGTATATGCTCGACGCAATTAACGGCCGCAACTGGCCTTCCGTGCAGGGCGGCATCGTTATTCTAGCTTTTGCCTTCAGCGTGACGATGCTGGTCATGGATCTTCTTTATACGGTTATTGACCCGCGCCTCAAGGCCGAGTTTAAGGCCAAGAACAAGATTGCGGTCAAAAAGAAAACCATCCGGGAGGCTGCGTAAGAATGGCTAAACTATATACACCTGCTATGGCCAAAATAGAGAAAAAACGCGCGAAGCGTAAGGGCAAGGTCAGGCCGTCCACCCCCGGGCGTGAGGCCTGGAAGCGCTTGAGGCGCAACAGGCTCGCAATCGCCGGGATGATTATCCTCATCGCGCTTATTCTCGTCGCGTTTTTTGCGGACTTCATAGCGCCCTACGGAATAGACGAGCAAATGTTAAAGGAAAGGAACCAAACTCCGTCCTCAAAACATCTCATGGGAACCGACAACTACGGCAGGGACATCTTCAGCCGCATCATATACGGTACCAGAATATCACTTCCAATAGGTTTTATCTGCGTCATAATCGCATTTGCCTTCGGTGGAACCCTCGGGGCAATTGCAGCCTATTACGGCGGCAAGGTAGATAACGTCATCATGCGCATAATGGACATATTCCAGTCCATACCCCCCATGCTTATGGCCATCGCCATCGCGGCCTCTCTGGGAAACGGAGTTGTAAACCTGGTGTTTGCAATTTCAATCAGCACCATGCCTGCCAGATCGCGCATAGTCCGCGCGGCTATACTTACGGTGAAGCGCAACGACTATATTGAGTCAGCCCGCGCGATAGGCGCGAACAGCAGTCGTCTGCTTATAAAATATATGCTGCCAAACGCTATAGGCCCAATCCTAACAAGCTTTACGTTCAGCGTCGCCACAGCCATACTCACCGTATCTTCCCTTAGTTATATCGGCCTTGGAATTACGGCGCCCACTCCCGAATGGGGCTCCATGCTCTCGGCAGGCAAAGAGCTTATGAGGCAGGCCCCGCACGTTCTGATATTCCCGGGCCTTATGATTATGATAACGGTGCTGGCCCTCAACCTGTTCGGCGACGGGTTACGCGACGCCCTGGATCCAAGGCTTAAATAGGAGGGCTCACAATGAGTGAAAATGTCTTAGAGATAAAAAACCTGGTTGTCCACTACGAAACCCCGGACGGCGTTGCGGAAGCTGTAAACGACGTCAGCTTTACCATTAAGGCGGGAGAAACACTCGGCCTTGTCGGTGAAACCGGCGCCGGTAAAACAACCATAGCTCTTACCATAATGGGCCTCCTTCCCAAGCCTGTGGGACAAGTAATACAGGGCGAAATACTCCTTGACGGGGAGAACATTGTCGAAACGTCCCGCAATAAGCTCAAACAGCGCAAAAACGACAGAATGATGCGCAAGCTCAGGGGCAACAAAATCGGAATGATATTTCAGGACCCCATGTCCGCTCTCAACCCCGTCTTACATGTCGGGGATCAGATAGCCGAGGTAATCAGACTTCACAACAAGGTATCCAAGGCCGAAGCCACGCAAAAGGCTATGGAAATGATGGAGCTTGTCGGCATTCCCGGCGTGCGTTACAGCGACTACCCCCATCAATTCTCCGGCGGCATGAAGCAGCGCATAGTCATCGCTATGGCGCTCGCCTGCAATCCCCGCGTCCTGATAGCCGACGAGCCTACGACCGCGCTTGATGTTACAATCCAGGCGCAGGTTCTCGAGCTGATGAACGGCCTTAAGAGCAAGTTCAAAACCGCCACGCTCATGATTACCCACGACCTCGGCATTGTTGCGGAGATATGCGACAAGTGCGCGGTCCTTTACGCCGGGCAGCTTGTGGAGTACGGCACGGTCGAGCATATCTTCAATAATCCCCAGCATCCGTACACTCTCGCGTTGTTTGCGTCGCTTCCGAGCCTTGACAAGGATGTTGATCGCCTAAAGTCTATATCCGGCTTGATGAGCGACCCCATGAATCTGCCCGAATACTGCACCTTCTACGAAAGGTGCGACGCCGGGTGCGATAGCTGCATGGAGCTAGACCCGCCTCTTACCGAAATTGAGCCGGGCCACTTTGTAAAATGCGCGAAATTTATGAAGAAAACGCAATCGGCAACGACCAGCAAGGGAACCGATAGCGGGGAGGCCAGAGTATGAGCGAGATACTTAAGGTAACAAACTTGAAAAAATACTTCCCCGTACCGGCCGGAATGCTTCACGCGGTCGACGATGTGTCCTTCTCAATGCATTACGGCGAAACTTTGGGCGTCGTCGGAGAGTCCGGCTGCGGCAAGTCCACGCTCGGCAAGACGATACTGCGCCTGGAACCCCCTACTTCCGGCGAAATAATATTTGAGGGCGAAGACATCACAAATATTGACGACAAGGAGTTTAAAGCCCTCCGCCCGAAGATGCAGATGATTTTCCAGGACCCGCTTTCCTCTCTCAACCCCAGAATGAGTGTAAGCCAGCAGATTGCGGAACCCCTTCGCATCTACAAGGTGTATAAGAGCAATGAGGAAATGGAAAAGCGTGTCCTCGAGCTGATGGACATAGTCGGTCTTGCCCGCCGTTATGTCGACACCTATCCCCATGAGCTTGACGGTGGCCGCAGGCAGAGAATAGGCATCGCGCGCGCGCTGGCTCTAAGGCCAAAGCTCATAGTCTGCGACGAGCCGGTGTCCGCCCTCGACGTTCTTATTCAGGCGCAGATACTGAACCTCCTGCAGGATTTGCAGAAGGAGCACGGGCTTTCATACATGTTCATTACTCACGATTTGTCCGTCGTTAAGCATATCTCAAACAATATTTGCGTCATGTACCTTGGCCAGATTATCGAGCAATGCGATACTAAGGAGCTGTTTAAAAATACTCTCCACCCCTACGCCAAGGCGCTGCTGTCGGCGATTCCCGTGCCTTCGCTTAAGCACCGCAGGCAAAAGATACTTCTGAAGGGCGAGCTTGCCTCCCCCATCAATCCGAAGAACGCCTGCCGTTTCGCGCCCCGCTGTCTCTACGCCAAGGAAGAGTGCTTTGCAAGTGCGCCGGAGCTTGTCGACGTGGGCGGAAACCACAGGGTGGCCTGCCACTTTGTCAAGGAAATAAACGGACTTTAATGGAATTAATGTTTAAAGCCGCTTTCGGGTTATTTCACATCCCAAAAGCGGCTTTGTTTACAGTAAAAAGCGCCGCGGGCTTTCCGCGGCGCTTTTTTATCAATTTATTGATTTTGCATTGCCTTGGCTTCCTCGATTATCTTTGTCTGGATATGGGGAGGAGTCTCCTCATAACGGACAAATTCGAAGGTAAAGCTACCTCTGCCCTGGGTCATGCTGCGAAGGTCGATTGCGTAGCTGCCCATTTCGGCCATCGGCACCTCGGCCTCGATAATCTGCGTGCCGGAAGGAGCGGGATTCATGCCCAGAACTCTGCCGCGGCGCTTGTTGAGGTCGCCTATTATATCACCCGTGTAGCTGTCCGGGATTGTAACCTTAAGCGAACCGATGGGTTCCAGGATTACGGGGTTTGCCTGAGGCAGACCTGCCTTATAGGCAAGGGCTGCGGCAATCTTAAAGGCCATTTCGGAGGAGTCAACATCGTGATAGGAGCCGTCAACCAGCGTAGCTTTGAGGTTGACAACCGGGTAACCGGCGAGTACGCCTTCAGTCATACTCTCGCGCAGACCCTTTTCGACGGCGGGATGGAAGTTCTTCGGAACGCTTCCTCCGAAAATCTTCTCTTCAAATATCAAATCCTCGGAGTCGCCCGGCTCAAACTCTATCCAGACATCTCCGTACTGGCCGTGACCGCCGGTCTGCTTCTTGTGGCGGCCCTGAACCTTAACTTTCTTTCTTATCTTCTCGCGATATGGCACTCTGGCTGTGCTCAGCTCAACATCGACGCCGAACTTTGACTTCAGCTTCGAGCAAAGCACGTCGAGATGAATATCGCCGGCGCCGGACAGCACCATCTGGCGCGTCTCAGAGTTGTTTACAACCGTGAAAGTGGGGTCTTCATCAGCAAGTCTGGTAAGACCTAGGGAGATTTTATCCTCCTGCCCCTTGACCTTGGGCGAAATCGCCATGGAGTAGCAGGGCGGCTGGAACTCTATTCCCAGGAGTTTTACGGGGCGCTTCGGGTCGCAGAGCGTGTCGCCAGTCTTGGTATCCGAGAGCTTTGCAACCGCGCCGATGTCTCCGCAGCCGATTTCCTTGACCTCTATGCTCTTTTTGCCCTGCATTACGTAAATATGGCCCATCTTCTCGGTAGTTCCCGTCCGCGGGTTGAGAAGCGTCATATCCGCGGTGACCTTGCCCGAAACTACCTTGAAGAAGCTGAACTTTCCGTATTGGTCGGCAAGCGTCTTATAAACGATGGCGCAGGCGGGAGCCGAATCGTCCGCGGCAACCTCCGTCTCACCGTCCTCGGAAATCTCGGGCTTTATATCCTTGGGAGAGGGCAGCAGGTGCACTATGGCGTCCAGAAGCACTTCGGTGCCAATGCCGCTGAGCGCACAACCGCAGAACACAGGGAACAGGCTTAATTCCTTTACGCCTATGCGTACGCCCTGAATTACCTCTTCGACCGTGAATTCCTCGCCGGAGAAATACTTCTCCATGGCCTCTTCGCTGGTCTCGGCGACGCACTCATACACAGCGGCGGAGAGGTGCTCAATCTCATCCTTCATATTCTCGGGCACGGTAATCTCAACCCTCTTGCCCTTCTCCATGGAATAGGCCTTGCGCAGTATAAGGTCATATATACCCGTAATGTTGCCGGAGGCGTCCTTAATCGGAACTATACAGGGACATATGGAGGTGCCGAACTTTGCGCGCAGCTCCTCATAGGCGGTTTCGTAGTCGCCGTTTTCCTCGTCAATCTTGGATATATAGAAGAACCTGGGCTTCTTTGCATCTTCGAGGGCTTTCCAAGCCTTTTCTGTTCCGACGCTTACCGCGCCCTTTGCGGCGCAAACGATAATGCCGCTGTCGGCGACGCGCAGAGCCTGCGCCACTTCGCCTGCAAAGTCATAATAGCCCGGGGTGTCAAGTATATTAATCTTATGTTTCTCATGCTCTACGTGCATTGTGGAAAGGGAAATAGAAATTTTACGCTTAATTTCCTCCGGGTCATAGTCTCCTACTGTGTTCCCGTCCGCTACCTTTCCAAGTCTGTCGGTTGCGCCCTTGAGGTAAAGCATGCTCTCGGCAAGGCTCGTTTTTCCGTTGCCGCTGTGGCCCAAAAGGCAGATGTTGCGGATTTTTTCCATAGAATAGCTCATATTTACTAATCCTCTCCTTGTGGTTGGGTATTATTTTTTGCTTAAGCCCGGGGAGTCGGTACTGACTTAAACAAACTCAGTGAACGCTGTAAATTCTTATTAAAACACTAATCTATTATACAGGACACAGATATTAATTTCAACAAATATTTTAATATATTGTATCACCTTTATGGCGTTTCTCCCCAGTCTGCGAAAAAAGCCGCACTACCGGCCGCAGGGAGGCTGCAAAAGTCATTTTCGCCTCGGGGCTTAAGCTATAAAAACCGCTGTGGAGATTTCGCTCCGCAGCGGCCATTTTATATCGGCACAAACTTAAACCGCATTCTCCCCGAAAACTGTTTCACGGGCAGAAAACTATAATCACTAGTATTTGCTCGTCAAGCCCGAAAGGAAGAATATGGGTATAAGCCAGGCAGTCATGAACATTAGAGTATTTGAGGCTGTGGCGGCCTCAAAAGCTCCCTTTTTGCACATCAGGAACATGATTACAAGACCCAAAATTGCCCCCAGCAGCGAAATCACGGCTCCAATATAAACCGCCGTCTGAAGGCTCCTGCCCCCCAGGATAGTCTGCACATAAGGGGCGAGCCCCTCCCTGAGAACAAGGGCCGTGGGCTGCTTCTTTCTCTCCGGCGGCTCCGACAGCCTGTAACGCTCGGAGTACGATAAAACCTCTATGCACTCTGCCCTGTCTGAAGGTATTTTGAACTTCTGCTTGAGCATCATCGTTGTAATGTTGAAGTCGCGTATCGCGAAAAGCGATAGTATTTTTCTTGTGAGAATGGTCATAAGCGCCGACTGGACGGAACCTATAGGATTATAGTTTACAAGGAAAACGCCCGAGAGCCTGTCGTTGATAGCGCAGAATATGGCGTTTTTGATGTTCAGATTCTCCTGCAGGCGAATTCCCATCAGGTTCATAAAGCCCGACGAGCCGACTAGGATACGGTCGGACCCGACAAGTCCCGACAGCCCTCCGCCTTCATAGCAGGCAAAATCGTCCACCGGCAAAACGTGGCACCTCTGTGCCCTCATATATTCGGCAAAGGTATCCGAAAGCCCCGAGCCGGACCTGATTATTAAGCTTCCCGTACATGATATTAGCCTGTCTCTGGAGACTTTCGAGAGAACGGTCACGCCGCTTATTGCGAGCGTTCCGGGCGGGAAAAGGTCCTCGTCCTTGATTACAAGCCCTATGGCCCCGCCGCAGTCGCATGCCCCCTGCCAGCCGGCAAGCGCGGCTCCCGCCGCGGACAGGCGCTTTGCAAGCGTCTTAAAGGGGTGCCCGAACACCAGCAGCAGCGAAAATGGAGCGCACACCGAGCTCATCGCCGCAAAGCAGCGGAAAAACCAGGTCACCCTGCCCGTTCCCAGGGAAGCTACCAGCGACAGGCCTAAAGAGCCCAATACAAGCAGCGGAGCTATGTAAATACACAGCTTTTCGGTGAGCGTCCGCCTGTGGGCGCGCGTCACAAAGCCCCTGGAGCTGTCGCGGTTCTTTATGAGGACGCACCCCCCCTCTACCCTGTCGTTCTCAACCGAAACACAATAGGGGTAGGAGCCCGCCGAAGCGACCCTGAAGGTCAGCATATAGCCCCTGGCGGTCTTGCAAGCGCCGAGCATGGCAAAGAACATGGAACAGGCTGCGACCGCGCAGAAAGGCATACCCTTTTCAAAGGCCCTGGTTATCGCAATATAAGCAGCATCCATCAAAGATGCGATGCAGGCTACGCTCACTAGGGTTTCGGCGCTTGCCTTAATAAGCACAAGGTCCCGAATACCCGCCCAGAGTATATCGTAGCCGAGAACCACCACGATAAAATCGGCAATCAGAACCGTGAGCGTAAGTGCAAAGGGATTGCTAGAAAGTATCTGCGGGAGAGGAAGCCCGAAATCACCGGCGAAGACTATGTAGGCCAAGATAAGACATAACGGCGCTGCAAGCACGCAGCGCCTCTTTAAAGAGTGCGCCTTCGCACCATATGCCCTGTATACAGCCTTTAAGTTCGGCTCGTCCTCGGGTATTTCCTCGTCCGGGTCCAGGGGCTCCCGGTATGGCTCCTCGGTCAATTCGTCTTCACTCTCGGGCACATATTCTTCCGTATGAGGCTTTTTCTTCCTCCTGCGCCCGAAAAGCCCAAGCTCTTGCGGATTCTCCTCCCGCCCTTCCCCGTCCTCGGACTCAGGCGTGCCATCGCGTATGTGCCTTATTTTGGGCGGCTCGTACTTTTCCCTGGACCTACTTTCCATCTCCTCGAAGTACTCGCCTATTTCGCGCGTGATTATCTCCTTTGCCGCTTCCTCGACTGATTTTTCGGGCGCCGCGGCCCGAAACTCCAGAATTTCCGCCTTTTTGGGAGACTCGGAAGCTCTCTCCTCCCCTATGATTTCTTCGGCACGGGAGTGTGTTTCCTGGGCCGGCGGATTACTTT
This sequence comes from Clostridiales bacterium, assembly GCA_012838345.1. Classification (GTDB taxonomy): domain Bacteria; phylum Bacillota; class Clostridia; order Oscillospirales; family Oscillospiraceae; genus DUPK01. The sequence continues at coordinate 47,053 of DUPK01000078.1, forward strand.
CGTCAGCGATATGCGCATTGCCCTTGTATTCCGCCAGTATATCCTCAAGGGAGTAGTTATCTTCTCTTCTCCCTTTATCCATTTGTTCGGACACGCTAACCACTCCCCCTGTCTCATTTTATTTATTGCCCTTTTCTCTGTCTGACGGCCTCGTATAGAAGTATCGCGGCGGATGTGGAGGCGTTGAGAGAGGATATTTTCCCGAACATGGGGATGCCGATTTTGAAGTCGCAGCTTTCGCTGACAAGCCTCCCCATTCCCCTACCCTCCGAGCCGATGACTATGGCGGAGGCACCCTTGAAATCGGCGTCCCACAGCCTTGTGTCCCCGTCGGCCGCGGTGCCGAACACCCATACGCCCGCCTTCTGAAGCTCCTTTATGGCCGCCGTAATGTTGGAAACCCGGGCAACGGCGATATGCTCCACGGCACCGGCGGAGGTCTTAGAGATAATGGGCGTAACTCCGGCGCTGCGGCGCTTTGGGACTATTACACCGTGCGCCCCGGCGCACTCGGCGGTCCTGATTATCGCGCCGAGATTGTGAGGGTCGGAAATCTCGTCGCATATCACGATAAGCGGTTTTTCCCCCCGCTCCTCGGCAATTTCAAGTATATCGCCAACCGTCGAGTACTCGCGCACCGCCGCCAGAGCGATAACGCCCTGATGCGAGTGCGTCACGCTCATATAGTCGAGCTTGCGCCTGTCGGCGTCCACAACGACGATGCCCTTCTCCCTCGCCTTGGCGGCAATGTGTCTAAGCGTTGAGTCGGTGTCGCCACGCGCAATATATATTTTGTCAATCGGGCGCCCTGTGCGCAGCGCCTCTATCACCGCGTTTCTGCCCTCTATGAGGCCCTCGCGTTTATCGTCAGTCATGTGAGGCTATCCTCTTTCTTATCTACTGCTGTCTCATCGCCTGCGATTTTCACCGCGGCTATCGTGACCGCAATCACGGCCCAGAACACGACCATTACTCTGGGGTAGAACCAGATATAGTCGACGAGCCCGAACACAAGCACTCCTATTATGCCCGCGACGCCCGCCATGATTATGTTTTGAAGGTCCCTTGGGCAGTCCCCGTCGACAATCAAGCTTGACGAGCGCTTGAACCAGTTAATCATCGCACCGAGGAATAGGAGTATGCCAAGAACGCCCGTTTCAATCCAGATTTGCATATAGGTGTTGTGGCTGTGAATAAACTTAAAGCCGTTTGAGTAATAGGAATAGCTGTTTACCGCCTTCTGTCCGATGTCGGTACCAAGGCCCGTCCCCGTCAGCCAGTTGTCGACAAGGTACTTTTTCGCCGAGTCATAGGTCACGTAGCGGCTGTTTATGGAGGAGTCCCCGGTCGCTATTGTCATTATGCGGTTGAAAATGGTATCGGGCAATAGCGGAATGCAAAGTATTCCAATCACGAGGAACAGGGGTATCAGCTTCCAGTTTTTAAACAGCACGAAAACCATGAATACTACCACAATCGCAAGATAGCCCGCCCTTGAATATGTCTCGGCCAAAGCCACCAGGGCGCCTCCGAGGATGATGAGAGCTATCATTTTGCCGAGGATTTCCTTTACGTTCAACACCATTATTGCCACGAAGGGGATTAGCATGACCAGTATCTCGGCGTATACGTTCGCGTTTTCAAAAAACGAATAGACGCGGCCGGGCATGCCGGCGTTTGCCTCCAAATCCACCTGCCAGCGGACAATCTCAACTCCGGTTCTGGCCTGATAACAGCCGTAGAGCACCGCTATGGCAAAACCTGAGAGCATCGCTATAAGAAAACCGTTGAGGCTCTTTCTGTCCTTGACGGAGCTGACAATTACAAGCACAAGCAGCATGCATGTAAAATGGAAAAGGAAAAAGCGAAGGCTAAGAGACCTCGAGGACGAGAACAGGAAGGCAAGCGCAACAATGCAGGCAAAGGCCAATAGATAGGGGCTTATAAGCTCCGTGCGAAACCTTCGTCCTCCTTTTCTCATAGCATACACCAAAAACAGACAGGTAAGTAAAAGCGCACCTATAAGACTGTAAAGATTGTTCCAATAGCCCTGCGGGACGACAAGCAGCAGAGCCATGAAAAGACCCGCAACAAGTCCGAGATTGCCGGAAAGAGTGCCGAGCCGGAAAAAGATGGCGCTGCCCTCAAAAAGGCTCTCAAAGCGCCGATAGAGCGCTCCGAAAAGCCTGGGCAAGAGATTTACTATCCAGTCGAACACCCTGTAGCCGAGGCTGTTTGTCCAGGCCCTGTCTATCGAGCTCAGGCGCGGAAGTTCAAGCGGAAAGCGGGCGGGTTTCAGGAATAGGTTCACTATAAAACTCATCCTTATTGCATTGATAACCCGCTCCGAGAATCTCGTGCTGCTGTTTTCCGAGGCTGTGTTCATTTTCATCCTCCATTGGGTTACCTGCCCCTGTTTTTTACCGCGTAGAGCAGCGTAAGGACGGTAAAGTTTTTAGACGACACAAGGTCGACGACAATCTGCTTGCGTTTCCCGGCGCCGCGCGGCTTTCCTGAGGCTATGGCCGATTTGAAAGGCTCCCTGCCGCACAGGGCAATGACATTTTTGCGTTTTTCCCATAGAGATATGGGGTTTCCCGGCGCGTACTCGTTGCCTATGGCTATGAGAAGGCCAGCCCAGAGCGTCATGCTTTCCCAGCCCTCTATGCCGTCTATCGAGTATCTTTTTACAAGGGCGCGCTTTGCCTCAAAGGAGGCAAGGAAGGTTTTTTCAAAATCCTTCAGGTAGCGCCTTGTAACCGAGCCGGGGTTCTGATAGTAGTAGTAAAGCGGCTCCGATACGACGGCGAGCCTCTTTGCGCAGCAGAAATACTCTATCAGAAACAGCTCGTCCTCGAGATAGGCGCCGGAGAACTTTATCCCGTTTTCGCTTATAATGGCGCGGCTGAAGAGGTAGCGCCAGATATAGCCGTTGAAAACCTGCTCCCTTACCCTGTCTTTGAGAAGCGGGCGCACGATTGCGTCCATTATTTTCTCGCTTCCGTAGACATCTGCCGGCAGGGAAAACGGCTCCGGGCTGCTGCCTCCGCCGGGGAAAAGATTAATATGTGCGCAGGCCGCCGTATCCGCCCCCTGCGATTTAAGGGCAGAAAAGAGCTTTTCGCACATCGTACTGTCTATATAGTCGTCGCTGTCGACAAAAAGGATGTAGTCGCCACTTGCCGCCGCGATACCGTCGTTGCGCGCGGCGCTGACTCCCCCGTTATCGCGGTGGATTACGCGCACCCGCTCGTCGGCGAGGGCATAGGAATCGCAGATTTCCCCGCTTTTGTCCGGGGAGCCGTCATCGACGAGTATTAGCTCTATGTCGGCCATGGTCTGTGAAAGCACCGAGTCCACGCATTTGCCCAAAAAGCTCTCCGCCTTATAGACGGGTACTATCACGCTGATTGCCGGCATTATATTAATCAGTCCTTTCGGTTTCTCGTCAGATAAGGCTCCTGAGCTTCTCGGCCATGTCGGTCTTCTCCCAGCTAAGGTCAAGATCGGGGCGGCCGAAGTGCCCGTATGCCGCGACCTGCCTGTATATCGGGCGCTTTAGGTCGAGATATTCAATAATGCTGGCTGGGCGCAAATCGAAGTTTTCAAGAACTATTCTAGCTATGCGCTCATCGGGCATAACTCCAGTACCCTTTGTGTCCACAAAAACGGACACGGGCCTAGCGACGCCTATTGCATAGGCCACTTCTATCTGGCAGTGGCGCGCAAGACCCGCGGCCACTATGTTCTTAGCCACATAGCGGGCCATATAGGCGGCGCTGCGGTCAACCTTCGTCGGGTCCTTGCCCGAGAAGGCGCCGCCGCCGTGCGCTCCGTAGCCGCCGTAGGTGTCAACTATTATCTTTCTGCCGGTAAGCCCGGAGTCGCCTATTGGGCCGCCGATGACAAACCTGCCGGTGGGATTAATGTATATCTTTGTGTTCCTGTCGATGTACTTTTCGGGTATAGCGGGCTTGATAACCGCGTCGTACACCGCTTCGCGCAGTTCCTTTATCCCCACATCGGGTGCGTGCTGTGTAGATACGACGATGGCGGCGCAGCGGGAGACATTGCCCTTGTCATCGTATTCAACCGAGACCTGGGTCTTGCCGTCGGGGCGTAAAAAGCTTAGCTCCCCGCTCTTTCTGACCCCGGAAAGCCTCCTTGCCAGGGCATGAGCCATGGATATGGGGGCAGGCATGAGCTCCGGCGTCTCGTCGCAGGCATAGCCGAACATCATGCCCTGGTCGCCCGCTCCTATCTTGTCCGCCAGGTCTCCCGCGCCCTCCTTGCATTCGTATGAGTTGTCCACTCCAAGGGCTATGTCGGGGCTCTGCTCATCTATCGAACAGAGTACGGCACAGGAATTTCCGTCAAAGCCGTACTCAGGCTTATCATATCCTATTTTCTTAACGGTCTCGCGGACAATCGCGGGAATATCGGCATAACACTTGGTCGTTATCTCGCCCATGACGAGCACCATACCTGTAGTCGCGACAGTCTCGCAGGCGACTCTCGCGTCCTTGTCCTCTGAGAGTATGGCGTCAAGAATCGCATCGGAAATCTGGTCGCACACTTTGTCGGGATGTCCTTCTGTGACCGACTCTGAAGTAAAAACTCTGTTTGGCATCTTTATCTCTCCTTTATTTCGACGCTGGGGATAAAAGCGGGGGCAAAGGCGAACGGCGCATTATCCCGCAGCCCATGCCGCTTTGGGTATACCGTACTATATTATAGCACTAATAATTAGCTACTAAAAGCCCAAAATTCGTTTTCTATCGGACTTTTTCGTCTAAAATACATGTTGAATAGCTATCATAACATCTGATATAATTTTTCTGATAATACTGCTATGGTATAGCCTTGCTTCTTTTCGAAGGCTTTGTTTTTCAATAATTCAAGCGGTCTGGAGGAGATTCTTTGAAATTTATTATCCGCGCGGTGGACAGGTTCTGTGCAAAGCACCCGCGTTTCGGCATACCCAATCTCATGCTCTATATCATCATAGGCAATGCCGTAGTCTATCTGTTTTCAATGATGGACAGAACCGGACTTTTTCTGGATTATCTCTACTTTATACCATCAAGAATAGTGGCGGGAGAAGTCTGGCGCCTTATAACCTTCATGTTTATCCCGAAGGGCGGAAACATCCTTTTTGTAGCTCTGTTTTTATACTTCTACTACTTTATCGGCAGCACTCTGGAGAGAACCTGGGGCAGCGGCAAGTTCACAATCTATTATTTTGCCGGCGTGATGTTGAACATAATCTACGGCTTTTTGGTTTGGATTATTACGGGTTTGCCTTCCATTACGATAGGGCTTGACGCGCATTATATTAATCTCTCCATGTTCTTTGCCTTCGCCACAATCTATCCCGAAACCAGGGTTCTGCTTTTCTTCTTTATCCCGATAAAGATAAAATGGCTGGCCCTTCTAAACGGGCTGTATTTTCTTTATACCTTCGTGGTTGCACGATTCCCCCTAAACTTCATGCCGCTGATTGCCATCCTCAATTATCTGATTTTCTGCGGCGAGGACCTCGCAAGAACTCTGCAGCCGATGAAATACCGCATGTCAAGGCAGAACATGAGCTTCAGGTCTAAGGCAAAAAAGGCCGAAAAGCAGAGCATTTCAAGCGCATACAAGCGCAAATGCGCAGTCTGCGGCAGAACCGACGAGGATTATCCGAACCTTGATTTCAGATATTGCTCACGCTGTGAGGGTTACCACTGCTTCTGTGAAGACCATATCAACAACCATGAACACTTTAAAGAATAAAAAAGACCGTTTTTTTATTATTCCGGCCCGATTTTTATTTTAAAATTGACTTTTCATGCTATAAATGTTACCATTTAAGCAGATAGATAATCTATGAAATAACTTCAATAGCATCCCAATAATATTTGCTTAAGAGGTGAGGAGAATGTCGGTACCGTTCGATCCCGCAAAAGCTCAGACGCTGAGACTCATAAGGCGCATACACAATGCGCTGCTGAAGAACAGAAACAAGCACCTCTCAGAATTTGGCCTTACGGCCGCACAGTCGGATATAATTGTATACCTGCTGCGCAATTATGGGGAAAAAGACGAGATAAACCAGCTCGACATCCAAAAGCACCTCCAGCTTTCAAATCCCACCGTATCCGGGCTTCTGAACCGTCTTGAGGACAAGGGCTTTATTTCCAGGACCTCAAGCATAAAGGATGCGCGCTATAACTGTGTAAAGCCCACCCAAAAAGCGCTTGACCTCGCCACGACTATGAGCGAGCATATGATTTCAACCGAGGAATCCATGCTCTCGGGCCTGTCAGAAACTGAAAGACGCGAGCTTATCCGCCTGTTGAGCACCGTACTGGCGAACGTCGATAAAATTGAGGACGAGAAATAATCCCCGTTTAAACCGGCGTAAAATATAAGAGTACTGTAGATCCGATTAGTATTTACCAGAAAAAAGAGGAAGCGCTAAGCCCGCTTCCTCTCTTTTAAATTGCTCATAATTAACATATTATTCTAACCCTAGTGCAGCTCCAAAAAGCGCTTCACTGCCTCGGAAGCATTTTCCGCAGCGGTTTCCAAAAAGCGTGCGTAGTCCACGTGGGAATCGTCGTCTGCGCTGTCCGATATGGCCCTGACCGCTCCGAAGTCCATGCCGTTTATATAGCACACCTGTGCTATCGAGGCGCACTCCATATCACAGGCTACGGCGCCGAAGGTCTCCACTATGAACTTCTTCCTGTCGAAGCAGTTAATAAACTGGTCCCCAGAGGCCACTGTGCCTTTTAAGCTCTTTACGCCTCCAAGCATCCTGATGCTCTGCTCAAGCAGGCGCGTCACTCTCTCGGAGCTGGGTATTTTAACAAGGTTAATGCCGGAAATAAACCCCACGGGGTCGCCTATGGGCGATGTGTCCATATCGTGCTGAACCGAAAACTCGGCTATCGCGATGTCCCCTACCCCGAGTTCGGGAGAGAGGGAGCCTGCTACGCCGGTATTTATGATAAGCTCCGGCTTAAACTTAAGTATCATCGTCTGCGCACAGACGGCCGCGGCAACCTTGCCTATGCCGCAGGCGGCGGTTACAACTTCCTTGCCGCACAGCCTGCCGCTGTGGTACTCTATGCCGCTTATTGTAACCGTCTTTTTGCCCTCTATCGCGGCGCTTAATCTCTTAATTTCCACGCCCATGGCGCCTATTATTCCAATCATTCTTCCTTCTCCCCCAGAATTTCAGCCACGACCTAATGTTTGTACTTAAAATCAATGTCCCGGCCGCTCAGACACTCAAGAAACCTCTCAGCCTCTTTTTGGGCGGCGGCAAGGTCGAGGTTTTGGTAGTTTCCGCACTCCTTGCGCCCGGCGCCGAACACCGGCCCTTCATGCCCGCATATCTTGCTTAAAGTATCCTTTACCACTTTAAGCACGGTCCCGTTGTCCGCGTTTCTTACAAGCAGGTAAAAACCGGTCTGGCAGCCCATAGGCCCGAAATAGATGACGCTGCCTGAGAGCGAGGAATTCCTTATATATGTTGCAAACATATGCTCAAAGCTGTGCATTGTGAGGTTATCCATATAGTCGCCCATGTTCGGCTTTCGGGTCCTGAGGTCATAGGTTGTAATGTCTCCGTCTATGCGCGAGACATAAATACCCGGTTCGATTCTGTCATGGTCAACCGTAAAGCTGCTGATTTTCTCCATTTCTTACCTCACCCCTAAGAGCAAATTATATATTTTTCGCCATCTTTAGTCAATCTTTCGGGGAAATCCTCATTTCGGTTAATAAAAACTGTAGAATCATGATAAGAAATATGGTAATGGTATAATATTTAATAATATAACAGGTTTATTGTTATTTATATAAATATATTTGTTTTTATTTTACTGAAATGGGTGATTTATTTGCAGGAGCTTCAACGGAAACGCTGCCTTGAATATGCCGAACATATTACAGCACTATGCAACGTTCCTGTGTCGGTGTTAGATGTGCAGCAAAAGCAGTTTATTAATACAGGCCGCCCTAACCTGTGCAGGGATTGCGCATATGCAAAATGCTCAGGTGTCAACACTCACCTCTATGGTAGCAACGAGGCTTACCGATGGAACGGCCAATATATATATTATTGCCCCCTCGGCCTTGTATATGCCGCAGCCTCCGTAGTTGACGAATCGGGCAGGCTGGAGGCAAGCTTAATAGCCGGCCCTATGATAGTCGGGGACCCGCAGGATACCCTGTTCGATCTTCCCGAGCCCTCCATGGCGGAGGCCGTGTCTGCCTTGCCAACCATGACCACGGCAAACGTCACACATCTTGCGGCTATACTCTCCGCCTCGGCCGCCTATGCCGCCGGCATACCCAACTCCCGCGCCATGGGCTTTGTCTATGAACAGGAGAAAATCCTAAACAGTATATATGAGGCGCGGGATAAGCTGCTCAGCCAGGGAGAAAACATCTACCCGATAGAGTATGAAAAGCGTCTGTACAATCTTATATGTACCCACGACAAGGCCGGAGCGCAGCAGCTGTTGAACGAGCTTATCGGCCACATCTACTGCGCCAGCAATTTTGATTTGCACACCATAAAGGTCAGAGCCATGGAGCTTATCGTCCTCCTGTCGAGGGCGGCGATAGACGCGGGCGCGGACGTGCAGGAAATCTTTTTGTTTAACACAAACTACATATCGGAAATCGAGAAGTTTGATTCGCTTGAAGATCTTTCGATATGGCTGTCCGGAATAATGCACCGCTTCATAAACTACTCCTTCGACTTTACGCAGGTAAAGCATTCGGACATTGTATATAAGGTCATGGAGTATGTAAAAAGCAACTATGCCTCTAAAATTACGCTGGATGACGTTGCAAAACACGTTTATTTAAGCCGCTCATATCTTAGCAGCGTATTTAAGGAGGAAACCGGCTACAGTCTTTTCAACTATATAAACCGCGTCAGAGTCGAAAAGAGCAAGCTCTATCTTCTCGACAATTCCATCAGCCTTGTAGACGTCGCTGCGATGTGCGGCTTTGAGGACCAGAGCTACTTCACAAAGGTCTTTAAAAAGGCCACCGGCGTGTCCCCGAAGAAGTACAGGGACAGCCGCGGCAATATAGCCTTAGCCAAATCAAGCAATAAAGCAAGCACCAAAAGCAAGTAGCCGTTTGTTCGGCGCTTATCCCTTAATAGAATATTAAGTTTTTCCGCCGGCCTGCCGCCGGCGGAAAAATTTTACACATTTAATACCGCTATACAGTCTATCTCGATTAACGCGTCCTTTGCAAGCCTTGCGACCTCCACCGTAGTTCTGGAGGGAACATAGCCATCAAAATAGGACGCATATATCCCGTTTACCGTTTCCAAATCCTCAATATCTTTAAGAAAAATCGTTATACGGACAGCATTATTCAGGCTGCCCCCGGCTGCCTTGAGAATCTCGCTTAGATTGTCCATGGCGCATCTTACCTGTTCTCTTATGTCCGAAGGGATAAGGCCGGTTTTCATATCTATCGGGAGCTGGCCGGACACGTACAGAGTGTCTCCGGCCCTCACGGCCTGTGAGAAGATACCTTCCAGAGCGGGCGCTTTATCGGTTTTTATCGTTTTAATTTCCATACTATACCTCCCTAATGCCACTTGAGGCCACGAAACTATAAATCTCGGCTTTGTCCTGCAGCGTGCAGAAAATTATGATAATATATTTTTGGAATATGTATTAAATGATAACGCCTGAAACAGGAAAAAGCAAGGGCAGGCCTTAGTCAGGCCTGCCCTTTACCTTCTCATATGCATCCATTATCTATAGCAATGCCGTCAGAAGCCATGCAAGACCGGTAAGGGCTGCGCCGGCCGAAGCGTATGCTATGGCCGGAAAGCGGCGCGGGTTCTTGTTGTTATTTCCGATATAGCCGTTGGCTATCCTCTGCGCTTCGCGGAGGAAGGCCTCGGCGCTGTGCCCGGTCTGAGAAACCTCGTCCCGGACAATGAAAATTGCCTCCTCGAATATCTTCGGGTCCGGAGATTTAACCACTATTACCCTTTTTGTAATTCCCTTAATCATGCCTACCACCTCTGGATTTTCCTTCGCTTCCAGTTTAACCCTTGGAAGGCATGATTATTCCAAATTATGCACGTTTTTGCAGCAAAACTGTAAGTACCGTCATATCATCGTCCTGGCCGTACTTTTCTATGGCCTCCTCAAGCAGTTTGAGCGCAAGCTCCCTCGCGCAACCGCCATCATATCCGGCGGCGCTTTTTACCAGCCACTCGTCGTCGAGGGGATTTGCGACCCCGTCGCTTGCGATTATAGTATAGTCCCCTTCCTGTAAAACCAGCCTTATGCAATCAGCACTGCACACCCCTTCAAGGCAGAGCCCCGCAGCCAGCGCCTCACCCGTGTAACGCCTCACATCACCGCCGCGTTTTAAATAGGACGGTGCGGCGCCATACTTATAAATTCTTGCCTCGCCGCTGAAAAGGTCTATGCTCAGCAAATCTACGGTCATGCAGAGCGTCCCGTCGCTGTTGCGAACGAGTATCACGGAATTAAGTATTTTAAGCGCGGTTTCCGGCTCTATCCCCGCGCGCAGGAAGCGCTCAAGGAGCTTGAGCGCGTTTATGCTCTCGCGGGATGCCCTCTCGCCCGTGCCGCAGCCGTCGGAGAGTATGACGTACAGTATTCCCTCGTCGGATTTAAAATAGGTTCCGCTATCCCCGCTGACAGTCTCCCCCTTTTTCCGGGCTGAGGCAATGCCCACAGAGGCTGCAAAGGGCTCGGCCTCCATCAGCACCATTCGCCCGTTAGCCCGTTTCTCGGCTATGTTTTCGCAAAGGCGCACCCCTATGGCGGCCGAGAGCTTGTTTAAACCCTCGGGGTCGTTTGCGATTTCGGGGAGCCTCGTGCTTCTTATTTCAACATGAAGCCTTCCTCGGCTGTCCCTGAAAACAGAGGTCTGCGCGTCGATATTTACGCTCTTTAAGTACTTTTGCAGCTTGTATTCAAGCGCTGGGCTGCCCCTCATCTCGGCGCTCAGCTCTCTTGCCACGCTTTTAAGCACGGTCGCCAGCTCCTCGTACTGGCTGAATAAAACAGACTGGTTGTCAATAATCCGGGCCTTGAGCTGCCTTTTATAAACAAGGGCCTTGAGCTCCTCGTTCGCGGCTTCGACAAACTGGTCAAGTTTAGGGCATCTTTGGGCAAAATAGGGCGGAAAGTCTTCCCTCATCAGCTGTCCGCGCTCCAGCATTTTGGGCGTTGCGTCGTTCATCGCGTTTGCGGTGTCGGTATAGTCCCTGTTCCAGCAGCGCATGGATGCCCTGCACTTCCTGCAGACTTTCTCCGCCGCCGCGTCGAAAACGACGCCGATGTCCCCATCCAGGGGGCCGTCTTCAAGGCTGTCTCTCATGCTCTCATAGACCTCACGGAAGGCAAGCGAGGCCTTCTCAAGCTTTGACGCGGCATACGAGCGCACCCCGCTTGCGCTGCCGGAGCCGCCCCCTCCCGCAAATGCGGCGCCCCAGAAAGCCAGTCGCTTCGTGGGAATAAGCATAAACACCACGGTTGCGATAAAGGTTTCGTACAGTGCGCCCAGATTTATGGGCAAATCCCAGCGCCACAGAACAGCCGCAGCGTTTGCCACAATATACGCCAGGACGAAAAACAGCTTGCCCTGCTTGTGGAACACGCCCGAAATCAGCCCCGAAAAGGCATAGACCATACTGAAAAACGGCCTGCCCGACCCAATATCCATTGCAATTCCCATGGCCGTTCCCGTCCCGGCGCCGGCAAAGACCCCGCCGCTGTAACCGGCCACAAGCACGATGAAAACCGCGGCCGTCCTGCCAAGGGATATTACGTCAAACCGGATTCTCTGGGCGGTAATCAGGCAGCAGCCAATCAGGAGCAGCATGCTCACCGTGTGGCGCATCTCGCCGTCGCTTTTGTCCTTCCCTCCCCAGGGCGAAAGGGCAATTTTAAAGAAATACGCGGCGCCGCCAATGAGTATAGTTTCCGATATGTACATGGTTATGCTCAGAATCCTCCAGCCCTCGTAAGCGGTGTAGACAATTCCTATACACCCGGCTATAAACGCGGCTGCAAGCGGCATTGCCCATTCCATGGTGATGACCTTCGTACCGCGGAACGTGAAAGCAACGGCGTAAACGAGGAGTGATATGGCTATATATTTCACGGCGTTTTCAAAGCTGTTAAATATCAGATAACCCGATATGACGCCGAGAAGGCAGGATATTCCCTCAACACCCGAGCCGGAAGAGGCGGTGATGGCGGCCCCGAAGGGCACATAACCTCCCAAAATCTTCGCTCCGGAGAGCAGCGCGCCAAGTATAAATCTCACGATGCACTCTATGCTCTTTATGACAAAGGGGCGCTGAAAAGCAATCTCTCCCCGGCTTACTAAATCGCAACGGAGCCTGCCCACTTCCGCTTTAACCTGCTCAAGCATAATTTTGTCTCCCCCATAAAGATGGCGGAATAAAAGCTCAGCCCGCCACGTATAGTAATAAAATTATATTTTGCTTGTCCTGAGAAAAACGTCAGTTCGCGCTGTCCGAAAAGCATATTTTTTATATAATAGTTGCTAAACTTTGCTTTTTAAAATAGAATTATAACCATATAGAAAAAGGGGGTATATAGTTGGCAACGAAAACATTCAAGATCTCCGGCATGCACTGCGCCGCCTGCGCGGCCGGTTCGGAAAAGTCCATAAAACGTCTGCCCGGAATAATCTCGGCCAACGTGAATTTAGCCACAGAGACGGCCGTTGTGGAATATGACCCAGCTCTCGTGAAATTTGCGGAAATTAAAGCCGCGGTATCCATGCTCGGCTTCACCCCGGTGGAGCTTGAGGATAAAAAGGCGGTAGCCGAGGAGGTTTTGAGAAAGCAGGCTGAAGCAAGAGCCATACGAAGGCGCGTAATAATCTCCGTAATTTTAGCCGTTCCGCTTCTCTATATCGCAATGGGACATATGATGTGGAGCTCTCTTCCGCTCCCTGCCTTTATGTCCATGCACGACGGCCCCTTGGGTTATGCTCTGGTGCAGTTTGTGCTCACCGCCGTAATCCTCTACTGTGGCAGGCGCTTTTATATAGTGGGCTTCAGGTCGCTTATCAGAAGAATACCGAATATGGACACCCTGGTCGCCATTGGCACGGGCAGCGCCTTTTTGTACAGCATTTACAACACGGTGCTCATAGCCCTCGGAAGTCACGAGGCTGTGCATCTTTTGTTCTATGAGTCGGCGGCCATAGTCGTGACGCTTGTCATGCTCGGAAAATACCTTGAGGCCTTCAGTAAGGGCAAGACCTCGGAAGCCATCGAAAAGCTCACGGAGCTTGCGCCGGACAAGGCCACAATTGAGAAAAACGGAAAACAGCTTGAGATTTCAACCTCGGAGCTGACAGTCGGCGACATAGTGGTCGTCTTCCCCGGCGGACGCTTCCCCTGCGACGGAACCGTAATTGAGGGCATTTCCTCGGCCGACAACTCGATGCTCACCGGCGAGAGCCTGCCTGTGCCGGTTTCGGAGGGAAGCGGCGTCATCGGCGGGGCGATAAACGGCGAGGGGCTAATCAAGTTCCGCGCTGAAAAGGTCGGAAGCGAAACCGCGCTGTCCCAGATTGTGCGCATGGTCGAGGACGCGCAAGGCAAAAAGGCGCCCATAGCCCACCTTGCGGATGTGATTTCCGGCTACTTTGTGCCTGCCGTGCTTGTGATTGCGACGGTTTCGGCAGTAGTCTGGGCGCTTCTCGGCAAGGACGCCGCATTCGTCCTCAATATTTTTGTCTCGGTGCTCATAATAGCCTGCCCCTGCGCTCTGGGGCTTGCCACACCGACCGCCATCATGGTCGGTACCGGGCGCGGCGCCGAGTTCGGTATTCTTTTTAAGAGCGGAGAGGCGCTGCAGTCTGCACACGACCTTACGCATATCGTGCTCGACAAGACGGGCACCGTCACCGAGGGCAAGCCCGTCCTCACCGACATCGCGCTTGCGGGCACAATGGAGGAAAACAAGCTGCTCGCCCTCGCCGCCGCGGCGGAGTCCGGCTCAGAGCACCCGGTCGCCCGCGCCATAATCAGGGCGGCAGAGGAGCGCGCGCTCGAGCTTCCGCAGGCCTCCGACATTTCGGCTATTCCCGGGCGGGGGATAGAGGCAAAGGTATCGGGCAAATCCGTATTAATCGGAAACGCCGCACTCATGCAGGAGCGCGGAGTGGACGCTTCAATGCTCAGGGAGGATGCCGAAAAGTTTTCATCAAGCGGCAAAATCCTTATGTACTGCGCAGTCGACGGCACGGCGGCGGGACTCTTCGCCGCCGCGGATACTATAAAGGAAGGCAGCGTCGAGGCCATCAAGAGTTTGCATAAACTAGGATTAAAAACTATTATGTTAACCGGTGACAACGCGAACGCCGCCAAGTCCATAGCCGATTCCGTGGGCATAGACGAGGTAGTGGCCGAAATTCTGCCGGGCGATAAGGCAAACGAGGTGGAAAAGCTCACAAAGAGCGGCATGAAGGTCGCAATGGTAGGAGACGGAATCAACGACGCGCCTGCTCTCGCCGCCGCAACGGTCGGCATAGCCATAGGCACGGGCACGGACGTGGCGATTGAGTCGGCGGACATTGTACTGATGAGCGGGGACCTCTCGGGCGTATACGGGGCGGTAAAGCTCTCAAGAGCCGTCATTCGCAACATCAAGGAAAACCTGTTCTGGGCCTTTATCTACAACTGCATAGGTATCCCCTTTGCCGCGGGCGTGGTTTATGCCTTCGGCGGGCCCCTTCTGACACCAATGTTCGGGGGCGCCGCGATGGCGCTCTCCTCAGTCTGCGTGGTAGGAAACGCCCTGAGGCTTCGCGGCTTTAAGATAAAATAGCCCTTATTCCCGTTTGCGATATGATGGAGGTTAATCTATGAACAGTTTCACGATCGATTTGAAAAAGACCTCCGGCTCGCCCCTTTATGAGCAGCTCTACCGTTATATTTCCGGCGAGATAAGAAGCGGTAATCTTAAGAAAAACGAAAAGCTCCCGTCAAAAAAGGCGCTGGCCTCGCACCTTAACATCAGCCAAAACACCGTTGAGACGGCCTACTTTATGCTCATGCAGGAGGGCTACATCTATTCAAAGCCCAGGAGCGGATACTACGTCTGCGACATATCGGACCTGGTGCCGCTCCCGAAGGTGACAGTGCCTGCCGTGTCGGCGCGCCCCGAGGAGAAGTACCGCTATGATTTTCGCACCAACGCGGTCGACATAAGCTCCTTCCCCTTCAAAACCTGGGCAAAGCTCAACCGCGAGGTCGTCTACCAGAGCCCCGAGCTGCTTTTTGCAGGAGACGTCCGCGGCGACCGCTGCTTAAGGGAGAGCCTTACTAAATACCTGCGCGAGTTTCGGGGTGTCAGGTGCAGCCCCGACCAGATTGTCATCGGCGCGGGCATAGAATACCTCCTGACTCTCGTCTGCGGGCTTGTCGGGCCTGGGATTTCGGTTGCGGTCGAAAACCCCGGCTACGGGAGGGCCGTATCCGTAATCACGAACAGCGGAAGAGAGGTTAAGTACATCCCCCTCGATAGCGACGGCATGCGCCCGGACCTTCTGCGCGAGAGCGGGGCGGGCCTTGCCTATATAACGCCCTCGCACCAGTTCCCAACCGGGATAATCATGCCCATAAGGAGGCGCGCGGAGCTTCTTAGCTGGGCGGCTGAGAGCGACGGGCGCTATATCATAGAGGACGATTACAACAGCGAGTTTAACTTTGCCGGCAAGCCCGTCCCCGCGGTGCAGGGGATTGAGGGCGGCGGGCGCGTCATTTACATGAGCACCTTTTCGCGCACGCTGGCTCCGTCCATCAGAATTGCGTATATGGTGCTGCCCGAGGAACTGATGAAGCGCTTTTTCGAGAAGTTCGGCCGCTACTCTTCCACGGTTTCGCGCTTTGAGCAGCACACGCTCTGTAGATTTATCGACGGCGGGCACTTAAGCCGCCACTTAAACCGCGTAAAGCACATATACAGAAGGCGCAGGGACAGGCTCGCTTCCACTCTGCTGAGCCTCCCCTGCTCCCCGAAGCTCAGAATCTCCGGCGAGAGCGCGGGACTGCACCTAATCGTAGAGGGGCCGGAGAGTTTAATCAAAAAGGCGCTCGACAACGCTATGCGCGAGAACATAAGAGTGTTTCGCCTTTCGGACTACTACTTTGAAGGCAAAGGCAGGGAGGCCCTGATTTTGGGCTACGCCTCCATGCCGGAAGAAGATTTTAAGCCTGCCGTAGAACTTCTGTTCAGCAGCTGCAATTAAAAGAAAAGTCTGCGCCCAACCTAGCAGAGCTTGCCTAATACAAGACAATTTAAGACCTGAATGATTATAGTCCCCGAGTTTTCGGGGACTTTTTTTCACCAAGGTTTGCTCCAAACTTAACAGCACTTGCCAATAATTACTTCTTCAACATGCAAGCCGCAAATTCAGCGGACCTACCCGTACCTCCGTTGTCTTTCCAACATTTACTAGGTTGTAATTCATTTTCTATCTACATTTTTGCTTTATAATTTTCCCGCCTACTGCCGCTTAGATACATATAATTATTTTCTTTGGCGCAGGCAAATAGAGCCTAGCGCCTTATTTTTACCTTTATTTACGCCGCTTAAATGTGCACTCCCCGGCACCAAGCGGCACGGCTACATAAATCGCCACGCATGACAGACTGTACGGAGGTTTTATTTTTATGAAAAAGAAGGCTTTGTCATTATTTCTTATCGCTCTGCTCCTTTTTGGAATCCTGCCCGCTTCCTCCTCGGCTACCTTCAACGACATAAGCGACCCGAAAACCGCTCTGGCGGCAGCCGTCCTAGAGGGCATGGGCATAGTTCAGGGAGTCGCGGAGAATACATACGCGCCCAACCAGGGGCTGACACGCGCCGAGTTCTGCGCAATCGCGGTGCGCGCCCTAGGCTTGGACGACGAGGTGAGCTTCCACTCATATAGGACCATATTCTCCGACGTGCTCCCCGGCTCCTGGTATACCGGTTATGTGAATCTGGCCTATACGAAGGGTATAATTAACGGCTTCGGGAACGGCAAATTCGGCCCCAATGACGGCGTAGACTACGGGCAGGCGGCGACAATGCTGCTGCGGATACTGGGCTACACGGCAAATGACATTGGATACTCCTGGCCCTCGGACTACGCTTACTTTGCAAACAACCTGGGGCTGCAAAGGGGCCTGTGGCTCAACGCGGACACGCCCCTCACCCGCGGCCATGCGGCAATTATCCTGTATAACACGCTTGGCACCAAAACAAAGGGCGGCGCCTACTATTACTCGACCATCAAGGGCGTAGCCTACACGAGAGAGGCAATCGTTCTAAACAACAATGCGGAAAACGCGGGCAATACGGGGCTTCTGATGGTGTGCAACCTGGACGATGCCCCTTCCATCGAATACCACAATCAGAAGCTTCAAATCCCTGATATGCTTTTGGGCTACAGGGGAAGGCTCCTTTTCGACAGCACGGGCAAGGCTATAGGCTTTGTTCCTGCTGAAAGCAACTTCATGGACATAGAGGTCGCCGCGGCAGGCACCACCGGAATCACCTCCTCGACAGGTGCTACGCACAAAATTCCCGCAGGTGCGAAGGTTATCTACAACGGCAGCCTCTACAACTACGGTGGCGGCGGGTACCTTCAGGTGGAAAGCCAGATTGGCAGAAGCCTAAGGCTCTTCTACAATGAAAACGGCACTGTCACGGTGATTTACATTTCCTCTGGCTCTAGCTCCGGAGCGGCTTTTGCCGAAACCTACAACGCCGCAAGCGAGCTTGCCCGCAAGCTCGGCATAAGGACTTTAATCTATTCCATCTCGAAAAACGGGGCTGCCGCCACGGCAGACGATTTGGCTCGCTACGACGTCGCCTATTACGACGCTGCCACGCGCACTATGCGCGTATCGGATTACAGGATTACAGGCTATATCGAGGAGGCCTTTCCGAACGTAGGCTCGGCTAAGACCATTACAATCGCAGGCTGCAAACTGGATGTGCTTGACAGCGCCTTAAGCACGCTTAAAAACTTTTCGCTCGGCAGCTATGTCACGCTCCTTCTCACCGACGACTGCAAGGTGGCGGCGGCATACCCGGTCTCTGCAGTCTCCGCGGATATGATAGGCATACTCTCTCTGGACGGCAAATCGGTTAAGCTCTGCGACAGCGGGCTTGTTCTGACATCAAACACGATTTCTGCTACCCACGGTCTGCGCGGGGGGCTTGTCAAGGTCAACACCAGCTCGAAATCGGAGCTTAGCTGCTATTCCTACAGCCTGAACTCCCCCGTCTATCAGCTTGACATCGCAAACGGAAAGCTCGGCTCGTATAAGCTCGCCCCCGCCTGCTCCATATACGAGTGGACAGGCGACACGGCCGCCCGCGGCTATGTGCACAGCCTCTCCGGAGTGCTCGGGGAGAGCTCCTCTAGCCTCAGTGAAATCATATGGACCGACACGCTTCCCTCATGGTATGTAAGCTATTACCGCCTCAATTCGGCAGGGCAGGTGGATATTCTCCTTCTTAAGGACGTCACGGGCAACTGCTATGAGTACGGCAGGCTAAATATCTATACCGGACAAAGCGGCATAAACCTCGGCACCCCCTCCATGCCCGCGTATAACGATGCGGCAACGGTGACAAACGGAGACTACCCAAACGGGAGCCCAAAATACCTCTGGACGAGATATGCCTCCGTGCCTTATAATGGTATAAGTCTCTCCCCACATGTAAGCGGATACTCCATCGTAGCTTCCGTTGCCGAACTTACTGCCGTGCCAAACGTCGGCGCTAAAGGCTTCTTCCGCTACGGCGACAGATGGTATGCCGCCGCGGGCGGCTACGAAATTCCCGTCAGCTCCAAGGTTCAGGTTTACATAAAAGCCACCGGAAAATGGTACAGCGGCGATATAGGGATTGAAACCGCGCTTAGTTCGGGAATGCCGATTACCGTTTATTACGACCGCAGCCCGGCTACGGGCGCGCAAATCAGAGTCATTGTCGCCGAGGAGCTGTAATCACGGGCGCAAAAGGTTTGATTGGATTGAAAAACATCGTGCTTATCGGAATGCCCGGCACGGGCAAGAGCACCGTAGGTATAATACTCGCAAAGCATATGGGCTATGACTTCATAGATACGGACCTATTAATAATCAGAGGGACGGGCAAAACCCTGCCCGAGATACTGGTTGATTCGGGCATAGAGGGCTTTCTGGAGATTGAAAACCTTGTCGGAGCAAGCATAGAATGCGAAAAATGCGTAATCGCCACAGGCGGGAGCATGGTGCTGTGCAATGACGCGATGGAGAACTTGCGAAAGGAAAGCGTTATCGTCTGGCTCGACACCGAGCTTGCGGAACTTGAGCGAAGAATCGCTGCCTCATCAAGCCGTGGCATTGCGGCAAAGCCGGGTGAGACGGTCGCCGATATTTACAAAGCCCGCAGGCCGTTCTACGAAAAGTACGCCGACATACACATTGAGTGCGCCGGCAATACCGACAGCGTCGTGAGCCAGGTAATTAGAGCCCTTGCAAATTCGAAAGCTTCGGGACTTTAGCGGCAGAGGCATATACTGCCATCCGTCAGCGGATATAGAAATACATGTCAGGCAGGTGTGTTTATGACCAAAGCGCTTTTATGGGCAGGCGCCGGCACCGGTTTTACCTTTTTGGCTACATCCCTAGGCGCCGCGATGGTTTTTCTGTTCCGAAAGAACATTGGAGGCAAGCTTCAGAGAATCTCTCTCGGCTTTGCCGCCGGTGTTATGATAGCCGCCTCGGTATGGAGCCTTCTTATTCCCGCCATCGAGGAGGCCGAGGCCCGCGGAGAGATTGGCTGGATTCCCGCTGCCGGCGGCTTTGTGCTGGGTATAGCCTTCCTGTATGTTCTTGACCGCCTCATACCGCATCTGCATCCGAAGGCGGACGAAACGGAGGGCCTTTCATCCTCGATGAAGCGCAGCTCCCTGCTCTTTATGGCAGTGACGCTGCACAACATACCCGAGGGGATGGCGGTTGGCCTCTCCTTCGCTCTGGCCGCCCAGCACGGCGGCGAATCAAGCAGCTTTGCTTCCGCTATCGCACTTGCCCTGGGCATGGGCATACAGAACTTCCCCGAAGGGGCCGCCCTCTCGCTTCCGCTAAGGCAGGAGGGCGTCAGCCCCGGAAAAGCCTTTCTGCTTGGCAGCCTGTCGGGGGTAGTGGAGCCGGTATTTGGAATTATAACCGTCCTCGCCTCCTCCGCAATTTTGCCCTTTATGCCCTGGCTTCTCTCCTTCGCGGCCGGCGCGATGATGTATGTAGTCGTGGAAGAGCTGATTCCCGAGGCCCAACTCGACGAGCACTCCCACGTCGGAACCCTAAGCGTAATGGGCGGCTTTCTGATCATGATGATACTGGACGTGGCCTTAGGCTAAACAGACTGGATTTCAAGCCTGTAAGCAGTGAGCTTTTTCGCTCACTGCTTTTTTATTTTTCTCTTGACAAAATTTATATGAACGTTGTATCATATGAACAGATATTCATATGAAAGGATGCTCATATATATGAAAGCCAGCGTACATAATCACGATGAGGCGCTGAAGGACCTGCGGGCCAAAATGCCCGATGACAAGCTCCTGTGCGATTTGGGTGATTTGTTCAAGGTCTTCGGCGACACGACGAGAATAAAAATCCTGTACTCCCTCTTTGAGTTCGAGTTGTGCGTATGCGCGATTGCGGAGCTGCTTTGCATGACGCAGTCGGCCATTTCGCACCAGCTTAAGGTGCTGAAAACCGCAAAGCTCGTGAAAAGCCGGAGGGAAGGCAGGACAATTGTGTACAGTCTTGCCGACGACCATGTCAGGTCCATCATAGGCCAGGGCTACGAACATCTTACGGAGGAGTAAATATAATGAGAAAGGTATTCAAATTGCAAAATCTCGGCTGCGCCAATTGCGCCGCAAAAATGGAAAACGCAATAAAAAAGATAGACGGCGTGAAGGACGCATCCGTCAGTTTTATAACTCAGAGGCTCACAATCGAGGCCGATGAAGATATGTTACATAACATTGTCGAAAAGGCCGCGAAGGCATGCAGAAAAATAGAACCTGATTGCAGAATAGTAAGTTAGGAACAGTTTGTATGAATAAGAGACAAAAGCTGAATCTAGTAAGAATACTAATATCCCTCGTTTTATTTATAGCCGCCGTAATAATACCAGCCGAGGGCAAGGCCCGCTTATTAATCTTTCTCCTTCCCTACGCCGCCATCGGCTACGACGTTCTTTATTCGGCGGCCCGGAACATCACCCGCGGGCAGGTTTTCGACGAGAACTTCCTGATGGCCCTTGCTACCGTCTGCGCCTTTGCGATAGGCGAATATCCCGAGGCCGTGGCGGTCATGCTGTTTTACCAGGTCGGCGAGCTTTTTCAGGATATTGCAGTCGCAAAAAGCCGCAAGTCGATTACGGAGCTGATGGATTTCCGCCCCGAGAGCGCCCTGCTCATCCGCGACGGGGTTGAAACAAAGGTGTCGCCGGAGGAGGTCGAGCCCGGGCAAACGATTGTGGTTAAGCCCGGCGAGAGGATTCCTCTTGACGGCATCGTCAGGGAGGGCTTTACCTCGGTTGACACCTCCGCACTTACGGGCGAATCCCGCCCCTGCGACGTCGGCCCGGGCGAGAGCGTTTTGAGCGGCGCGATTAACCTGAGCGGCCTTGTAAAAATTGAGGTGACAAGCAAGTATGAGGACAGCACCGTCGTAAGGATTCTGGAGCTTGTCGAAAGCGCCGCCTCTAAAAAGGCAAGGGCCGAGCGCTTTATCACGCGCTTTTCAAGGTACTATACCCCCTGCGTAGTCGTAGCGGCCCTGCTGCTGGCCGTCATTCCGCCTTTAATCCTTGCGCAGGATTTTTCGCAGTGGGTCAACCGCGCGCTTATTTTCCTTGTGGTCTCCTGCCCCTGCGCGCTCGTCATATCCGTGCCGCTCTCCTTTTTCGGCGGCATAGGCGGGGCGTCCCGGGAAGGGATTCTTATAAAAGGCGCAAACTACTTAGAGGCACTATCTAATGCCGAGATTGTCGTGTTTGATAAGACGGGCACCTTGACCGAAGGCTCGTTTACGGTTTCCGCCGTCCACCCCGAGGCGGGGCCCGAAGCGGAGCTGCTCGAGATTGCGGCACACGCCGAAAGCTACTCAAACCATCCGATTGCCGCCTCCATAGTCGCCGCGCACGGCGGAGATATTGACAAAAGCCGCATAGCCGAAATAACCGAGCTCTCCGGCCTCGGTGTCAGGGCAAGGATAGACGAAAGGCTCGTCCACGTCGGAAACCTAAAGCTCATGGAGCAAATCGGGACTTTGGGACGCGACTGCGACAGGGACGGCACAATCGTACATATAGCGGTGGAGGATAAGTACAAGGGCCACATCGTTATATCCGACAGGATAAAGCCGGACGCTGAGCAAGCCGTCAGCGAGCTTAAGCGCCTCGGCATAGGCAGGACAGTTATGCTCACTGGCGACTCCCGGAAGGTCGGCGAGGCAATAGGCTCGCTCCTTAACATCGACGAGACCCACTCCGAGCTTCTCCCCGACAAAAAGGTCGCCGAGCTTGAAAAGCTCCTGAGCAGAAAGAACAAAAACGGCACGCTAGTCTTCGTCGGGGACGGCGTCAACGATGCTCCGGTGCTGGCCCGGGCGGATGTCGGAATTGCCATGGGCGCGCTCGGAAGCGAGGCTGCAATTGAGGCCGCCGACATTGTCCTGACAGACGACAAGCCCTCTAAAATTGCAAGGGCAATAGTTCTATCCAGAAAAACCATGCGCATTGTGCGTGAGAATATCATATTCGCGCTTGCCTTCAAAGCGGCGGTCCTCATTCTGGGGGCCATGGGCCTAGCGAGCATATGGCTTGCCGTCTTTGCCGATGTGGGCGTTATGGTGCTCGCCATTTTAAACTCCATGAGGACACTCAAAATCAAAAACTAATTCTTTATATTCTGATATTTCCCCACACGATACCGTCGGCTCGGCGGTATCGTATTTTTTATGCCTTTTTCCAGAGGGCCAAGGCAATCAACCATAATAGCGGAAAATTATTTCCAAATAATGTAACAAAATGTATGGACTTTTGCGAAGAAACGTGTTAAACTTAGCAGGAAAATGGATAAATTTTACAATTCTTCCATTTAGTTTACAATAATTGGCATGTAAAACCCGAAAATGTAGAAGGGAGGCTTGCGCAGGCTGTGGATTAAGCTCTAAGTTTCTTCATTGAACGCAGGCTTGAAATCTGAAGGCGCAAGTTGTAAAAGAGCCGAAAAGCTCATTGCTGCGCCTTCCCGCACGCGGCTTTTGCTTGGCCGCAATTAATTAACCACTGAGGAAGGAAGGCTATGTCAAACCAATACTTTTCAAACAAAACACTTCTCATAACGGGCGGAACCGGTTCCTTCGGCGGGGCAGTGCTGAGCCGCCTGATTGATACGGACATAAAGGAGATCAGAGTTTTCTCAAGGGACGAAAAAAAGCAGGATGATATGCGCCACGCTTATCAGAGAAGCCATCCCGGGCTTGCGCATAAAATAAAGTTCTACATAGGAGATGTCCGGGACTTAAGCTCAATTAATAACGCAATGCACGGCGTGGATTTTGTCTTTCATGCGGCGGCGCTAAAGCAGGTCCCCTCCTGCGAGTTTTTCCCGCTTGAGGCTGTAAAGACAAATATTCTCGGGACGGACAATGTATTGACCGCCGCAATCGAGGCGGGTGTCAGAAAGGTCATCTGCCTTTCCACCGACAAGGCGGCCTACCCCGTAAACGCCATGGGCGCCTCGAAGGCTATGATGGAAAAGGTAATCGTTGCAAAATCGAAGACCGTGGACCCTCAAAGGACCCTGATTTGCTGCACGCGCTACGGCAACGTCATGTGCTCGCGCGGGAGCGTCATCCCCCTTTTTATTGAGCAGATAAAAGCGGGGGCGCCGCTGACTATCACCGACCCGTCAATGACGCGCTTTATCATGTCGCTCGACGAGGCGGTCGACCTTGTGCTCTTCGCCTTTGAACATGGAAAGCCCGGCGACATATTGGTCCAGAAGGCCCCCGCCTGCACAATCGGAGTGCTCGCCGCGGCGGTAATGGATCTTTTCGATGCGAAAAACGAGGTGAAGATAATCGGAATCAGGCATGGCGAAAAGATGTACGAGACGCTGCTTACAAACGAGGAGTTCGCCCATGCCGTCGACATGGGCAGCTATTACCGCGTCCCCGCAGACACGCGGGACCTAAACTATGAAAAGTATTTTGTAACCGGCGAGCGAAAGCGCCCGCGATATAAAACCTATAATTCCAATAATACGACGCTGCTTACTAAGGAGCAGGTAATGGAAAAACTGTTAAGCCAGCCCTATATACAGGAGGAACTGTCCGAAAGGGAGGATTTGTATGAACGTGCTTGTAACAGGCTCGCGCGGCTTTATCGGTAAAAACCTCGTCGCAAGCCTTAAAAATATACGCGAGGGCAAGGACAAAACCCGGGGGCTGTCTGAAGAGCTCACCATATTTGAGTACGACACCGATACGAAGCCTTCGCTTCTTGAAGATTACTGCGGCAGGGCGGACTTCGTTTTCAACCTCGCAGGAGTAAACCGCCCCGACGACCCCCGCGACTATATGAAGGGTAACTTCGGCTTTGCTTCCCTTCTGCTTGAAACTCTGAAAAGGCAGGGTAACCGCTGCCCGGTGATGCTAGCCTCTTCCGTACAGGCAGAGCTGGATAACCCTTATGGCCGCAGCAAGAGAGCCTGCGAGAAGCTTGCAAGCGACTATTCAAAAGAGACGGGCGTTCCTGCCTATATCTACCGCTTCCCCAACGTGTTCGGCAAGTGGTGCCGCCCGAACTATAACAGCGCCGTCGCCACCTTTTGCTTCAATATCGCGCATGGACTTCGTATAAGGATTGACGACCCCGAGCACCTTCTGACACTCGTCTATATTGACGATGTTGTGGACGAGCTCCTGCGCGCGCTCGGCGGAAAGCCCACGAAAGACGGGGATTTTTGCGTCACTCCTGTCACGCATGCGGCAAAGCTTTGGGATATTGCCGAGCTTATTTACAGCTTCAAAGCCGCACGGGAGGAGCGGATAATCCCCGACCTGTCCGACCCCTTTGCTGCGAAGCTCTATGCAACCTATATTTCTTACGTTCCGGAAAACGAGCTGGGTCTCCCACTGACCATGCACAGCGACGAGCGCGGCAGTTTTACCGAGATTTTCCGCACGCCGGATCGCGGGCAGGTGTCGATAAACATTTCCGAGCCCGGCATAACTAAGGGAAACCACTGGCATCACTCAAAAAGCGAGAAGTTCATCGTCGTTTCAGGAAACGGGCTTATACGCTGCCGGAAAATCGGCACCGACAGGGTAATCGAATACCCGGTGAGCAGCGACAGTCTTGTTTCAGTCGACATCCCGCCCGGCTATGTGCACAGCATCACGAATACCGGCGGCGGCGAGCTTGTGACGCTTATGTGGGCGAGCGAATGCTTTGACTTAAATAAGCCTGATACCTATTACGAGGAGGTCTGAGCTCTATGTCAAAGCTCAAGCTCATGACCGTGGTAGGCACACGCCCCGAAATAATCCGCCTTTCTGAGGTAATCAAATGCGCCGACAGGTATTTTGAGCACATTCTGGTCCACACGGGGCAAAACTACGATTATGAGCTCAACCGCATTTTCTTCGAGGATTTGGGGCTGCGCGAGCCGGATTTCTGCCTTGACTGCGCCGGTGGCGACCTGGGCGAGACCATCGGGAACATCATAGACAGGAGCTACAAGCTGCTCGTTAAACAAAGGCCGGACGCGCTGCTCATACTCGGCGATACCAACTCCTGCCTCTGCGCGATTTCGGCAAAGCGGCTGCACGTCCCGATTTTTCACATGGAGGCCGGGAACCGCTGCTTTGACGAGTGCCTGCCGGAGGAGACCAACCGCAGGATTATCGACCATATCGCGGACGTTAACCTCTGCTATTCAGAGCACGCCCGCCGCTACCTGAACGCGGAAGGGCGGCCAAGAGAGCGCAGCTTTGTGACAGGCTCCCCCATGGCGGAGGTGCTCACTGTAAATCTTAATAAGATAAAATCCAGCAGCGTACTTGAAAGGCTGGGGCTTGAAAAGGGAAAATACATACTTTTATCCGCTCACCGCGAGGAAAACATCGACTCGGAAAAGAACTTTTTCAGCCTCATGAACGCCGTAAACGCGATGGCCGAGCGCTACGACATGCCGATTTTGTACTCCTGCCACCCGCGAAGCGCTAGCTTCATCAAAAGGCGCGGCTTTGCCTTCGACCGGAGGGTAATACGCCACAAGCCCCTCGGTTTCCACGATTACAACTACCTGCAGCTAAACGCCTACGCCGTGGTCTCCGACAGCGGTACCCTGCCCGAGGAGAGCGCCTACTTTGCGTCCATCGGCCTGCCCTTCCCCGCAATCTGCATACGCACCAGCACGGAGCGCCCTGAGGCGCTGGAGAAGGGAAACTTTGTGCTCGCAGGGATTATAGCCCCGCAGGTCCTGCAGGCAGTGGACCTTGCGGTTGAAATGCAGAAAAACGGCGTTCCGGTCTCCGAAGTGCCGGACTATTCGGAGCTAAATGTGAGCGGCAAGGTCATAAAAATCATTCAGAGCTACACCGGAATTGTAGACAGAATGGTGTGGAGGAAGTACTAATAAGTCCGTCCGAGGCCTATTCTCCGCACCCCAAGGTGGATAACGATATGAAAAGACAAAAAGCGTTTCTGATTATAGACATACTGCTGCTAATTATAACCCTCGCCTTCATATGGCTAAGCTCCTTAGAGAGCGCCTCCGAGTCGGCGGAAAAGAGCGAAGGCTTGCTTATCGCTATAGCTCCCATACTCGAGCTTTTTCTAAGCGCCGACAGGATAAACGAGCACATGATAAGAAAGCTTGCACACTTCATCGAGTTTGCCCTGCTGGGCGGCGAGCTTATCCTGCTTTGCGTAATCGACCGCCGCACACGCCCCCAACAGGTTATAAACTGCCTATCCGCCTCACTCGCCGTCGCGGTTATCGACGAAGCTCTGCAGCTTCTGTCGGACCGCGGTCCACAAATCACCGACGTGCTGCTGGATTTCAGCGGCGCTGTCTTCGGTATACTGTTTGTGCTTTTGATCTACGTACTAGTGCGCATGAAAAAGCACCGAAAGCAAGTTTAAAACTGTCTAAGACGCCCGGGCCGCTGAAAGGGCCCGGGCCTTTTTGCCTTGTCCGGAACTTTCTTACAAAATACCCGTCAAGTCATTTAATGGCTTTCTCGACGATTATTAAGTTAATATTACACGCCCTTTGTTTTGTAATACAAATGACACACAAAACCTGTGTTTTATCTGCTATAATTTAGGAGCCGTTGTCGGAAATTGTCGCAAAATACACTAACCGAAACAGGAGGATTGATTAAATGACGAAAAAGTTAGTCTCAGCATTACTGGTACTCTGCATGATGCTTTTTACGGCCGCTCCCGCGCTTGCGACCGAGGGTATATCGGGAATGACCACCAGCGACGCGGGAATTAAGTTCATAGAAGAATATGAGGGCTTTTCGCCCTACGTCTATTCAGATTCCTCCAATTACTACATAGGCTACGGCACACGCTGCAACCCCGGTGATTACCCCAACGGCATCACCCGGGAAGAGGCCGAGGAGCTTTTACGCCAGGAGCTGAAGGCTATCGAGGCCAAGGTCAAAAATATGTTCGCAACCAGCGCTACCATCATCACCCAAAACAGGTTTGATGCACTGGTCAGCTTTACATACAACCTAGGTTCCGGTTGGATGAATTCCGGCGAAGAACTTTATAACTACATAATAAGAGGAAACTATACCGAAATGGACCTTGTAAACGCTTTCGGCGTATGGTGCCACGTAGCCGGCAAGCCGGTCAAGGGACTCATTGACAGGCGCCTCGGCGAAGCCGCCATCTTCCTCTACGGCGATTACAGCACCGGAGAATCCACCAGGTACAATTACCTGATTTTTAATCCCGGAGACGGAACCGTGGACTCGGACATCGCATTTTACAAAAGCGGCGAGCCCTACGGCCACCTGCCGAAAGCAAGGCAGAAGGGATATACCTTCAACGGCTGGTTCAGTGAGGGCTACTACAGGGTTGACCCCTCAAACATAGTGACAAAGAACCTCACCGTCACCGCCGGCTGGTCCCTTGGAGAGGAAACCATAGAAGACATTACATATAAGGACGTCAAGGAGAACGACTGGTTTTATAAATACGTAAAGGACCTCAGCTCCAGGGGCATAGTCAACGGCTACCCCGAAGGCGACTTCAGGCCCTCGAACTCGTTAAGCTGCGGCGAAGCGCTGAAGCTGATACTGATTGCCACGGGATACAACGAGCAGAAACCGACAGGCAATCACTGGGCGAGCGGATACCTCGACACCGCGGTTTCAAAGGGCATTGTAAAATCAGATCAGATTAAAGACCTCGATGCTCCCATATCCCGCCTCATGGTCGCACATATCACGGCAAAGGCACTCGGCTTTATCGAGTCTGACATCGAAACCCCCTTCGCCGACACCGACGACGGCTATGTGCTCACACTCTACAGGCAGGGCATAGTAGAGGGCAGCTTCGATACCGGCGTGCGCCTGTACAAACCCGACGATATGATTAGCCGTGCGGAGGTAAGCACGATAGTCTGGAGGCTCTGCAATATAGATATATACGCGAATATGATAGACACATCGGGATACTGGATAAATATACTTGATGGCGTTCCCGTCCACACGCGCGCGCCGGACCGCTATTATCTTGAAAACGGAATTATGAAGTACGATTCCAACAGGATAGAGACCTATGTCGGGGTGGACGTCTCGTCTCACCAGTATGACATCGACTGGTCGAGGGTCAAGGCCGCCGGCATGGAGTTTGCGATAATCCGCGTAGGATACCGCGGCTATGAGACCGGAAAGGTCTGTCTGGACGATTATTTTGAGAAGAACATCAAGGGCGCGCTTGAAAACGGACTAAAGGTGGGCGTGTACTTCTTCTCGCAGGCCATCACACCCGAGGAAGCAATCGAGGAAGCGGAATTTGTCCTTAACCACATACAGGGCTACGAGGTAACCTTCCCCGTCGTCTTCGACTGGGAGCCGTTTAGCTACAGCACCGCGCGCACCAACGGCCTCGACAAGGAAACCCTGACCAGCTGCGCGGTGGCGTTCCTGGAGAGAGTCAAAGCTGCCGGCTACAAGCCGATGGTGTATTTCAACAACTTTATCGGGTACTTACGGTATGACTTAAGACAGCTGCTAGACTATGACTTCTGGTACGCAAACTACTCCGCGATGCCCTCCTTCTACTATGATTTTGACATGTGGCAGTATACCTCGAGCGGCAAGGTCGACGGAATTGCGACAAACGTCGATATGAATATCTGCTTTAAAAAGTATTAATTTCCACCAATTAGTAGAATAGCGCTGTAAAGGAAAAACCTTTACAGCGCTATTTCGTGCTTAAAGTGTGTTTTTCAGGGGAAATCGTCAAATCATAAGGATGAGGTGACGATATGCTGGACCTAAAAAGCTTCCCCGACGCCGTGTATTATGAGCCTGAAGCGCTAAAGTACCCGCTTGGCAGGCTTTTGCGCGAAAAGTACGGCGACAAGCCCTGGATTGAAATAGAAAGCCACAACAGCATCCCCGAGCTTCAAAAAAGGCAGAACAGGGAGTTTCCGAAGCTGAAGCGGCTTCTTATCCTGGGCGTTCGCAAAACACACAAATATGTGCCGAACCACAAGGTTTCAAACTTCCTCGTACCCTTCACTTCCTCGGGCTGCAGCGCCATGTGCCTTTACTGCTATCTTGTCTGCAACTACAACAAATGCTCCTACCTGCGAATTTTCGTAAACCGCGAGCAGATGATGGAGAGGTTAATCGGCGAGTCAATCAAGGCCGACACGCCTCAAACCTTTGAGATAGGCAGCAACAGCGATCTTATACTGGAAAACCAGATTACCGATAACCTTACCTGGATTATCGAGAACTTCGGCGCGCAGGGGCGGGGCACAATCACCTTCCCGACCAAGTTTTCAATGGTTGAATCCTTGTTGAATCTCAACCATCAGGGCAAGGTCCTGTTCAGGATGAGCATAAACCCCGAGGAGATTGTCAGAAGAGTCGAAATAGGCACCTCTCCTCTTTCCGACAGGATAAGGGCGCTTAACAATATGTGTGATGCAGGTTACCGCGTGGGAATACTCCTTGCCCCCGTGATTATGCTGCCCGGCTGGCGCGATATGTACGGCAGCCTCCTTGAGCGCCTAGCTTCAGAGCTCTCGGAAAAGGTTAAGCGCGAGGCTTTCATTGAGATAATTTTCATGACATACAGCTTTGTCCAGAATTTTATCAACACCGAGGCCTTTCCGCACGCTCTGCAAATCTTCGACAGGGAGAGCATGACCGGAAGGGGCAGGGGCAAATACTGCTACCGTGAGCCGCTGAGAGAAGAAGGCGAAGCTTTTCTCAGGGAGAAAACAAAGCAGAGCCTTGGTGATATGCCCATACTTTATGTCGTATAGCCCATGCTTCAAGCAGCCGTCAGGATTTACGGAGGCTCAGCAAAACTGCCGCCTAAAAAGCACACTCCCTGATTCGGCAGGGAGTGCTTCCTTTATATAAGGGACTTCGTCTTCCATTTTCCGCTTCGGAATCTGAAAAACCCAATGGTCAGGCCGATTGTCCAGCCGATTGCGTTTGATAAGGCCATGGCGCTCATGCCGACAGCCCGCACCAGGGTAAAGGCCATAATGACGCGGAAGGCAAAATTAAATACGGTAATCGCCAAAAATCCGGACATGTCGCCCGCCCCTCTGAGCACACCAGTGTGGGTGCACATCATGCCGAACACAAAGTAAAAGGCCGAGGTTATCCGCAGGTACTGTGTGCCGACGGCTATCACCTCGGCGTTTTCGAGGTTGTCCGCGACAAAAAGCCCGACAAGCGTACCGCCGAAAACATAGAGGAGCGCCGCGACTCCCACTCCAATACCAAGCACCATCCTGATTGCCGTAATATAGCCTCTCGGAATCCGGTCGAACCTTTTTGCGCCTATATTCTGCGCCGTAAAGGTGGAAACCGCGTTTCCCATCGTCGCCATCGGGAGAATGGTAATTGAATCTATCCTACCCGCGGCTGTGTATCCCGCCATGGCCGAGGGGCCGAAGCTGTTTACCACCGACTGCAGGCAGATAAGCCCAATCGACACTACAGACTGCTGCAGCGTGGAGGGGCCTGCCACCCGGCAGATTTTGAGCAGTATGCCGCCGTCAAACAGCGAGGGCTTATCCTCCGCGACAAACCTCCTCAGCTTATAAAACAAAACCGGCATTGTCAGCAGTACGGACACTCCCTGCGATATGAACGTGGCCCAGGCGACGCCGCTCACTCCCATTTTGAATTTTATGACAAACAGCATATTCAGCCCGATATTCAGAACTGAACATATGAAAAGAAATAAAAGCGGTTTTTTGGAATCGCCAAGCGCGTTAAAAACCGCATTGAAGGCGTTAAACATAAACAGGAAAACAAAGCCGAAAAAGTATATGCGAAGGTAGAGTGCCGCGTCTTCCATCAGCTCAGGCGGAGTGCCCAGCAAAACGAGCAACTGCTTGTGCAACAGTATGCCGATGGCGGCGAGCACCACAGAAAGCACAAGAAAGGATGTCGCGGCAGTATTTACCGCTGTTTTCATTCGCCCATACTCCCTGGCGCCGAATAGCTGCGATATTACTATTGACGCTCCGATGGAGCCTCCCGTGGCAAGCGCCACAAATAGCATTGTCAGCGTCGAGGAGGCCCCGACGGCGGCCAGCGCGTCGGAACCCACATAGTTTCCGACAATTATGCTGTCCATCATATTGTAAAGCTGCTGAAAAACGTTTCCCAGAATAAGAGGAAGGGAAAAAGCAATTAGCGCCTTGGCAGGGCTCTCCTCTATCAGTCTGTTTGACATTAAATTTTCTCCTCTGTTTTAATATAGAGCAAAAGGTATTTCCCGTAAAATAAGCCGGTAATTATTGATTATCAGTGTGCCGGTACATCAAATGTTAAGCCGGCAATACAGTTTATTATTTTAATATAAGGCAGGGTCATAAAGCAAGGTATTTTGTGCTTGAATGTCTTGTTTTGTCATAAATCGCAGATAAGCTTGCGACTTTTATATTATGCCGAAACAAGGCGGTTTTGGAGCCATTAAAGTTTAGCCTACCTTCTAGTAGCTGCGCAACAGAAAAGCGGGGTTCTCAGGCCCCGCTTTGGCAGTAAACTATTAGACTTCCGCAAACGGCTAAAACAGCCGCCACAGTACTTATCCCGGCAAGCAAAGCCCGCCCGGTGCCGATTAATTATCAAGCAGGAATTTGCTCTTGCCGCAGTCGTAGAGCTTACAGGGCATAGGTCCTTCGTAATCCCTTCCCTCAACCGAACCGCTTTTTAGGAGCTTCAGCCCCTCCAGAATGTCGGAAATGACCGACGGCGGCTGCGTTAAGTTCCCATGTGAGGCGTAGATTGTGTCTATCCCGTCTTTCATGGCAAGGAGCTTATTCAGCGAGTGCTCCAGGCCCGTCAGGTTGCGGCCGGGACCGAACATAAAAATCGGAGTAGACTGCAGGCTGTCTCCCCCAAACAGCTCCCTGTTTTCCCTGTCTAATAGCGCTATGCTTCCGGGCGTGTGGCCGGGTATAAGTATTACCTCGTACTTTACCGAGCCGAGGTCGAGCACATGGCCTTCCCAAACAGGCACCAGATTTTTGTTTCCGTCCGGGTGTTTGGAGAAATAGTAGTCGTACTCCGACGGGTGCATATGGATTTTTTCAAACTGATTGTTGCAGCCGACATGGTCACGGTCTGCGTGGGTAATGACTACGCTTATGGGTTTACTCGTGAGGCTCTCGGCCAATGCTCTGAGATTGCCGCTTCCAACCCCGGTATCAATCAGAAGCGCGCCTGTCGTCCCCTCGACGAGGAACATCCGGACGAAATCCTCATCTATTGCCCAATAGCCCTTTCTAATCTCGCTAACCTTATACGGACCCATGATATTCCCTCCTTTAAAGCAGTTGCTGCTCGTTAATTATGAGTTTAAACTGAAGCCCGAGTTTTTCCGCTGCCTTCCGGCAGAGCGTCATGCGGCCGAGAAATATCTCAAAGTAATCCATAACCGTGCCGTAGCGCTGGTCAATCGTGAGCTTTAGCTTTATGAGCGTTTTGTCCTCGTTAATCTTTGTAATCGCTTTCTTGACCGAGTAATTTACGCGGTCGTGTATGTCAAAAGTGGATATATCCTTATTGCGCACACGGCTTCTGCGCACGTCGGTCTTGTCGGCGAGTATAAGCGCCGCCGCTATGGGGTTTACCGCCTCTGCCGTACCCTCGTCGTGATTGCCTATGGCGGTCGTAATAGTCGCTATTTCTTCGGGAGGAAAGCCCATATTGTCCAGTATGCGAAAGGCCATGACCGCACCGCTCTGGGCATGGTCCACACGGTTTATGAGGTTTCCTATATCGTGCAGATAGCCCGCAATAGCCGCAAGCTCGCAGTCGCGCTCCGGGTAGCCCAGGGTATGCAGTATGTACTTTGCCATCTCGGCCACCTTCGTGACGTGGGCAAAGCTGTGCTCTGTGTAGCCGAGGGCGATTAGCGATTCGTCGGCCTTTGCAATATAAGTGTTTATTGCTTCGTTGTTCTTAATATTCTCAAAAGTTATCATCGGGGCTCCCCTATTTGCAGTTATCTATAATCACCTGCGCAAAAATCTTCGCGCTCGTTACAATATCCTCTATCGAAACGTGCTCGTCAGGCCCGTGTATGCGGTTGTCCTTGCCCGGCATAGTGCAGCCGAAGGCGACCGCGCCCTCAATTCCGTGGACATAGGTGCCTCCACCTATGGCAATGCAATCTCCTTTACACCCTGTGTAGTCCTCGTATGCCTTCAGAAGCGTTTTCACAAAGGGCGAATCTGCGGGCGTGTGGTGAGGCATGGTAATTCCCTCAGCGCCCTGGATTTCAATACCTTTGGCCTTAAGTTTCGCCCGGGCGGCGTCCGATACGCTCTCCTTGGTGCCGCAGACAGGGAAGCGGCAGTCGAATCTTGCCGTAAATCCTGTAAGGCTAAACTCCATTACACTTAAATTCAGAGTTAATGCGCCAGAAATCTCGTCCTTTTGCTCTATTCCGAGGTATTTCCCGTAAAAATCGCCGTGCGGGAACAGTTCGTTCAGGGCGCAAAGCATCTCATAGCCGCGGCTCGGAGCAAGTCTGATATGCGAGAGCAAAAACAGCATCGCGGTAAGGGCGTTTACGCCCTCTTCGGGTTTCGAGGCGTGGGCGCTTTTCCCGTGGGCCGTGATTTTAATAAGGTCGTTTTCTTCCTCAAGCGTGAAATTCGCGCCCGAGTATTCCTCAATCATTTCGGCCATGGCTTCGAGCATATCGTAATCGACACCCTCCACCACCGCCGTGGCCTCGGACGGGACCGCGTTTACGGTCTCGCCGCCTTTAATCGAAATCACCCTCGGCAAAGCCTTATCCTCCTCCCAGCTTGCGCCGAAGCTCGGGGCGTACCTGCCCTTTTCTATGTTTATGACCGGAAACTCGGCGTCCGGCGAAAAGGTCTTAGGCGAGGGGCTGACGCGCTCATAATAGTACCTTATATCCTCGCTGCCCGTCTCCTCGGCGGTGCCGAGAATTACTCTCGCGTTTTTGCTGAGATTCGGCTCAATCTCCCTGGCACACGCAAGAGCGTAGAGCACAGCCACAGCCGGCCCCTTGTTATCCATGGCGCCACGGCCGTAAATCACACCGTTCTCGACCGTGCCGCGAAATGGCTCCTTCGTCCAGCCCGTACCCTCCGAAACGACATCCAGATGTGCCAGAATCGAAAGCTCGGTCGGCTTGTCGTTTAAATCGACTGTGCCCACATAGTTTTCCATGTTAACTGGAGAAAACCCGAGCTCACGTGCTATTTTGAGCGCCTCGCCGAGGGCTTTGGCAGGGCCCTGGCCGAAGGGCATTCCCTCTTTTGGCTCTCCCCGCACGCTATTTATATTTATAAGCCGGCAGATGTCCTGCACAAGTTTATCCCTGTGCTGATTGAAATAAGCGTCAATCTTTTCCCTGTACATGCCTGCACCTCCAAGCATTAAATCTTAACCAACCTTTTCAAGCGATATGCGCTTCTTTTCAACGTCAACCTCAATAACCCGCACCTTGATAATGTCTCCTATACTGACGACGTCCCTTGCGCGCTTTACATATCTTTCTGACAGGCGGCTTATATGGATAAGCCCATCCTGATGCACGCCAATATCCACGAAAGCGCCGAAATCGGTCACATTCCGCACAGTGCCCGTAAGCTCCATGCCGGGCTTTAAGCTCGTTATGTCCATCACGTCGGTGCGCAGTATCGGCTTTGGCAGCTCGTCGCGGGGGTCGCGCCCCGGCTTTAAAAGCTCCGATACTATGTCGCGCAGCGTCGGCTCGCCGATATTGAGCCTTGCCGCGACGTTTTCCCAGCCGAGCTCCGACACGCGCTTTTCAAGCTCGCCTACCTTCCTGTCCTTGACATCCGCCTCGGTATAGCCCATGAGTTTCAGCAGCTTTTTCGCCGCCTCATAGGATTCCGGGTGCACAGCCGTATTATCAAGCACCTCTTTGCTCTCCGGGACGCGCAGAAAACCTGCGCACTGGGTATATACCTTCTCCCCAATGCCCTTGACATTCTTCAAGTCCGAGCGCCTTTCAAAACGCCCTGTAGTTACGCGGTAATCATAAATATTCCTCGCAATTTTGGAGTTTATGCCCGCAATATGCGAAAGCAGCGAAACCGAAGCGGTGTTCAAATCCGCGCCCACGCTGCTGACGCAGGACTCAACCACTCCGCCGAGCGAATCGCCGAGCTTTTTAGAATCCAAATCGTGCTGATACTGCCCCACGCCTATGGACTTCGGGTCAATCTTTACAAGCTCCGCGAGCGGGTCCTGCAGGCGCCTTGCTATGGATATAGCAGAGCGCAGCGACACGTCGTACTCGGGAAACTCTTCGCTTCCGAGCTTCGAGGCGGAATATACCGAGGCGCCCGCCTCGTTTGTAATTATATAGCTGACTTTGCGCTCTATGCCCTTCAGCAGGTCCGCTATGAAAATCTCGCTCTCATTGGAGGCGGTGCCGTTGCCGATGGATATTATGTCAACCTTAAAGGTATTGATTATATTTGTGAGTATCCGCTTTGCCTCTTGCGTCTTGTTCTGGGGCGGTGTGGGATAAACGACGGTTGTGACCAAAACGTCGCCCAGCTCGTTTACGACCGCGACCTTGCAGCCGGTGCGGTAGGCCGGGTCAAAGCCCATAACTACTTTTCCGCGGACGGGCGGCTGGAGCAGAAGACTTTTGAGGTTGTCCTTAAAGACCTCTATCGCCTGCTCTTCGGCCCTATCGCTTATCATCCCCCGCACTTCGTTTTCCACCGAGGGAGCGATAAGCCTCTTATACGCGTCCTCAACCGCTGCCGCGACCTCGGTGGTCGACGGCGCCGGGTCCTTTTTGCACATGCGCTCTTTCAGGAAGGATATGATTTTCTCCTCGCCCACCTCAACCTTGACGGACAGAAAGCCCTCGCGCTCGCCGCGGTTTATGGCAAGCGTCCTGTGAGAGGGTATCCTATTAAGCGCCTCAGAGAAATCGTAGTAAAGCCTGTAAACGGAGTCCTCCTCCTGCTTCGCTTTTGAGACAAGAAGCCCGTTATTATAGGTGTAGTCGCGAATCCACTTGCGAAACTCGGCGCTGTCGGAAACTCGCTCGGCTATTATGTCCCTCGCGCCGGCAAGCGCGTCCTCGGCGCTCAGTACTCCCTTTTCCTCGTTTATAAACTCGGAGGCGGCCTTCAGAAGCTCTAGCCCCTTCTCCTGAGAGAGCAGTATCTCCGCAAGCGGCTCCAGGCCTTTCTCAACCGCAACCGACGCCCTTGTGCGCCGCTTCGGGCGGTATGGCCTGTATATATCGTCTATCTCGGCGACAGATTCCGCTGCGGAAAGCGCCTTTTCAATTTCGGGCGTCATCTTGCCCTGCTCCGAGATGAGCCTGTGGACGTCCTCGCGCCTATCCTCGACAGCGCGCAGAGTATTAAGCCGCTCGCTTAAATTCCTGAGTGTTTCGTCGTCGAGGCCGCCCGTAGCCTCCTTGCGATAACGGGCTACGAAGGGCACGGTATTGCCCTCATCCAGGAGCTTCACCGCGGCCTCCGCCTGCGAAGCCTTAATATTCAGTTCCTTTGCCAGTTTTTCTATAATATTCAAACCTTATTCCTCCAAGAGCCTTCTTGCCGCCTCGGTGTTGACCTTCTCCATCTCAAGCACATGTCTCATGGATCTTACAAGCTCCATAACGTCGTCGCCCTTTTCAATCGCCCTGTCTATCATTTCTTTTAAGTTCCTGTCGTCGACGTCATTAAGGTCGCAGTAGAGTTCCTGCCCGATATAGCGCAAAAACGCGCTTACCTTCGGGTCGTAGGCTACACCCACAAGCGGTAT
This sequence comes from Clostridiales bacterium, assembly GCA_012838345.1. Taxonomy (GTDB): domain Bacteria; phylum Bacillota; class Clostridia; order Oscillospirales; family Oscillospiraceae; genus DUPK01. The sequence goes on from DUPK01000078.1 coordinate 84,710, forward strand.
CCCGTTGCCCGCAGCGAATATCAGGCCGTGCAGTCGCATGGAGACGACCGCCCTCATGCGCGCCATAACTCCTATCGTCTCGCCCGAGCTCATAACGTTTTTGATGATATGGTACGGAGCCTTTAGCTTTGCCGCAACCTGCTCCGAGGCTTCGACATCTTTCCGGCTGTCGATGGGTATGAAAACGGGTGTCAGCCCGTACTTTTCAAAAGCATACTCCGCCGCCTCTGCAAAAAGCTTAAGCCTTTCTTCAAAGCCGGGCCATTTTCTTAGGGCAAAGCAGATGTAGCTGCCGCTTATCGGTATGCCCTCGCGCAAGAACACGCTGTCCACCGTCTCCTCGCAGGCGGGAGTTAAGGTGAGAGCCGGGTCGGCGCTCAGCAGGATTTCGGGCTTCGTCACGCCAAGAAGCCTCAGCTCCTCAAGGGAATCCCGCTCCCTGAGCGTTATTATGTCAACCTTGCTGTTGATTACCCTTCCCGCTAGCCAGCGGTCGAAGCGGTAGTTGACAGGGCCGATTCCGCAGCCGTACATGATGACGCGGTTGCCTAAGCTTTTAGCCGCCCAGATGTTGTACAGGTAGAAAAACAGCGACCTTCGGCTGGTTACGTCCTGAATAAGGCTGCCGCCGCCGTTTATATACAGCTTTGTCCTTTTCATCGCCCGGCGAAAGCCCAGAATATTAAATGTGTAGACAGCCGAGACCCTGTATCTTATCCTTGTCTCGGCGGGATTCTTTGAAAGGACGACAATCGGCAGGTCCGGGTCTATGTGGTGCATCTCATTGATTATCGCCTCAAGTATGGCGTCGTCGCCGGCGTTGCCGCGCCCGTAGGCCCCGCAGATGGTGACACCGTCGCGCCTCCTCTCGGCCCTGCGGCGATGGTGTCTCAATACCGTTTCATAAATCCTGAGCTGGGTGTTCCTCATCGCCTCCAGCGAGTAACACTCCCTCGCCTTTTCGCCAAGCTTTCTTCCCATCTTCTGCCTCAGATACGGGTCTCTGGCGAGCGCAAGCAGATGCTTTCCGAGCGCCTTGAAATCCCCCGGCGGGAAGAGCAGGCCGTTTATGCCGTTGTCAATCAGATAGGGCACCCCTCCGACGCTTGAGCTTATCGTGGGCAGCCACGCCCTCGCGCCTTCGGTCAGGGCGTAGGGGAAGGTCTCGGACAGTGAGGTGAGAGCATTTATATCCAAAGCCCTGTAGAAAGCGTCCATGTCCTCGACCCAGCCGAGGAACCTAATCTTTTCGGAAACTCCAAGCTCCGCGGCTAATGATTCGAGCATTTCCCGCTCTTCGCCGTCGCCGGCAATCAGTAAACGCAGGTTTTCGCACTCCTTCTCCGCCTCGGCAAAGCCGCGTATCAGCGTGGCGATGTCCTTAACCGGATTCAGGCGCGCCGCTATGCCTGCAACGACGTGGGTGTCGGCGTCTATTCCGAATCTGGCAAGGTACTTCTTTCTGTCGAAATCTTTATTATCTCCATCAAAATCGAGGCCGTTATATATGGTAAAAATCCGCTCTGGCGGGAAGTTGCGGCTAATCAGAAGCTCCGTCATCGCGTCCGACACGCCGACATAGTAATCGAGATTTCGCAGGGCAATGGCGTTAACGCTGCCGTATACGAGCTTCCCCAATGGCCGCCCCATATAGTCGAGTCTGGGGTCGCTGTGCACCGTCGTTATCACCGGTTTCCCAAGGCTCTTTTTGAGTAGGCTGCCCATGAAGTTGGCCCTTGAGCCATGGCAGTGTATAAGATCAAAGCCTCCCTCGGCAATCTTCTTTTTCAGAGCGGATAAATCGGCAAAGAGCCTGCCCGAATTCACGATTTCCGTCGGAATTCCGAGCTGTCTGGCCTCGGCGGCAAAGTCGCCCTCGCGAAAGCAGATTAGTTCGGCCCTAATCACCTTATTGAGTTCCTGCAGCAGGGACAAAACATGAGTCTTAGCGCCGCCGACGTCCCCGCCGCTTATCAGTGTAATTATCTTCACAAATTCCTCCGAAAAACGTAAATTTTTTCGCCTGCTCTTGTTAAATCCCGGATAATATTATACAATGTGGTTTAAGATTTTCATTGTATAATACTTATTGCCGCCGTTTTATATAGGTACTTGTCCTGCGGCATGAATACTGTCGCTCCGTATTTTAAGGCTAAAACAGCGCCGTATTGTGTAAACCGCCGGTCTCCGGTTATTTGCAATAGCCGGCAGCGGCGTTTCACAGCAAAAATACGGCGGGTACCCAAGCCTTTGGACCTTGAAATATTATACAATACGAAACCTCATAAAGCAACCTGAAAGGATGGCAGTCCATGCAGAAAGAAAGAAAGAGAATAAACATTGTAGACATCATTATTATCCTTGTCATACTGGCCGTCGCGGCGTTTTTTGGAATGAAGTTTTTCGGCGGCGCTGGAAAGAATATTGCAAACCCCGGCGAGATAACCTTTACCGTTCTCGTAGAGGCAGTCCCCGCGGAGTCATATGAAAATCTCAAGGACACCCTGCCCTCAAAGGCAATAGCCGGCGGCAGCTACATCGATTGCGAGATAAAAAGTGTCACGGCTGAGCCCTGCATAGTCAATAAAATAGAAAGAACCCATATGAACAACCCCTATGTAATAACTGAGGTAGCCCCTGGCGGAGATTATGTCAACCTCACCTTTACGATAACCGCCACCGTCAACCTCGACTCAATCCTGACCGAGGTCGGGACGCAGGAGGTCAGGGTCGGGCGCAGCCATATAGTCAAGACAAAGCACTTTGAATTTACCGGTACTATTTTAACCGTGGACAGGGCGGAATAGCCTGATGACCAAGGTATATATAGTAAGGCACGCCGAGGCGGAGGGCAATCTCTACCGGCGCATACACGGGCAGTATGACAGCTTGCTGACAGAGATGGGCATGCGCCAACTTGAAGCGCTGCGCAAAAGGTTTGAAAACATCCATATCGATGCGGTTTACTCCAGTGACCTTTACAGGGCGCGGATGACGGCCTCAGCGATATATGAGCCGAAATCCCTGCCGCTTGTGACCATGCCGGAGCTGCGCGAGGTGAGCATGGGCATATGGGAAGATGTCTGCTGGGCGGAGGTTGAGCGCTTTATGCCCGAGCAGTACAGGTTCTACAACACCGAGCCGCATAAATGGTGTATCGAGGGCTGCGAGAGTTTCTACAGGCTCTCGGAGCGCATAATGGGTGCAATCACCAGCCTTGCAAAAAAGCACGAGGGGCAGAGCATAGCAGTAGTGACCCACGGCGGGGCTATTCGGTCCATGCTGTGCAATATAATGGGCCTGCCGCCCGAGGAGATATGCAAGGTCTATTACTGCGACAACACCGCCGTTTCCCTGCTGGTATATGAAAACGGCAAGTTCAAAATAGAATATATGAACGACAACTCCCACCTTCCCGATGAGCTCAGCGCCTTTAAGAGGCAGACCTGGTGGAAGGAAAAGACTTTTACGGACAACACCAATATGTACTTCCGCCCCATGGACCTGGATAAGCGGGGTGAGCGTTATCTTGAGTGCTACCGAGACTCCTGGCGCGAGGCGCACGGCGACCTTAGCGGCTTTACCGACGCATTTCTGGATAGGGCGAAGGCCCGCAGCCGTGAGTTTCCGATGTCCGTCACGGAGGCCTACCTGGGCGATAAGCCCATCGGCGTTCTTGAGCTCAACACAGAGCGTGACGCAGACAAGGGAGCCGGCTGCATAGCCTTCTATTATATCGACAAAGAGTATCGCGGGAAGGGGCTTGCCGTACAGCTTTTGGGCCAGGCGACCTCCGTATACCGCAAACTGGGGCGGAAAACCCTCCGCCTGCGCGTGGCAAAGACAAACAAAAGGGCAATAAACTTCTACAGGAAACACGGCTTTAAGCATGTCGCCACTGAGCAGGGCGCCGTTTGTCCCCTGCTGGTGATGGAAAAAAATATAGCTTTGGAGTAGATTATGCGGCGTAGATGGATTATCACAGGCTTTTGCCTTGCGGCGTTGCTCGCCCTATTCCTGAATTGGATGGCAAACACGCCGCCGGCCACCCTGCCGGCGGCTGTTTCTTCTGTTGTGATTACC
>DUPK01000079.1 GCA_012838345.1 Clostridiales bacterium
CAACCGCCTGCTATATCTTCCTTTCAGTCGTTATGGCGCCTGCGATAGTCACAATGGGCTTCAATGTGCTTGCTACCCATCTGTTTATCTTCTACTGGGGAATGATTTCATATATTACCCCTCCGCTTGCGCTTGCGGTATTTGGCGCCTGCGGCATCTCGAAATCAGACCCCTGGAAAACCGGCTGGGTTGCCGTGCGTATGGGTATAGTTGCATACTTGATTCCGTTCTTCTTCATCTATGACCCCGCCCTGATTGCTCAGGGGCCGATTCTGAATGTACTATATACGGCTTTAACGGCGTTAATCGGCGTGTGGTTGCTGGCTTCCGGGCTGGAGGGTTATTTGAGAAAAGCCGGTGTAATGCGTAACTGGTGGACCCGGGCGATTGTAATTGCAGCAGGTTTTCTCATGTTCATGCCCGGCTGGATTACCGACGTTGCGGGCATCGCATTGGCGATTGTCGCATTTTTGATTATCAGGAAGAGCAATGCAGCAAAGCAGCCGATTGCCACATAACTCTCCTTTCGGAGCTCTGCGGCGCTGATTCCTGAAAGGTGTGAAATCGGTGCCGCAGGGCAATTATCGGCGCGGACTGAGCAAAAACTACTCATAGAAAGGAGATAAGTATGAAGCCATACGACGGGCTTAGGGTATTGGAACTTGAGGGAGCCGCCGGAATGTACTGCGGCAAAATTCTCTCTTTCCTGGGGGCTGAAGTAATCAAAATTGAAAGCCCTGAGGGGGATATATGCCGGAAAAAAGGGCCTTTCAAACCGGGAGTTGATGATACGGAAAGCAGCCTGTATTATGCGTACTTCAACACGGGCAAAAAAAGTATAACCCTGGATATTTCCATTCCTCAGGGCGGAGAGATATTTAAAGAATTGGTGAAGGAATCCTATGTCATCATAGAATCATTCGCGCCCGGTCAACTGAAAAGCTGGGGCCTGGATTACGATACACTGAAGGAAATCAGACCCGGCCTTATAATGCTGTCGATTACACCCTTCGGACAAAGCGGACCACACAGCGGCTGGAATGCTTCATCAGACCTTATAGTTGACGCAATGGGCGGTCCGATGGCGGACGCGGGAATAGAGGGGAAAGGTCCGCTCCATCTGGGCGGGGACATAATGACGGCCATGGCTGGTATGTACGGCTTACTTGCAATTCAGGCCGCCTATCACAATTACCTTTTTACAAACGAGGGGACCCACATAGACCTGTCTCAGCAAGAGTGTTTTATCACCTGGAAAAACCAGTCGCTTGGATTTACGCAGGTGGATGGGAAAAGCCCCGGGCTCAGGAAACCGGATGCCGTGCGCCAGGGGCTAGTGAGATGCAAGGACGGTTTTGCCTTTGTAATGATTGGCGGCAAGTGGAAGGAGGTCCTTGAGTGGTTCTCGGATACCGGCCAGGACATTTCAGTGTTCGACAATCCGGTGTACGCCCAGCATGCGGTCGAGGTTCTTACAAGATGGGATACCGTTTTATTGGAGCGCTTCAACATTTTGGGCTCCAACTATACCAAAACCGAGTTCATGCTTGAAGGACAGAGAAGAAGAATACCTGTCGGAGTCTTGGAAACCCCTGATACCCTTCTGGAAAACGAGCATCTGAAAGCCAGGGGTTACTTCAGGGAGGTGGAGCACCCTGTGCTGGGCAGGCTCCTATATCCCGGCGAGCCCGTTAAAATGAGCGGATACAGCCAGTTGACGGGTGTTCCGGCTCCTCTATTAGGAGAGCATAATAAAGAAGTCTACTCCAGACTGGGATATTCACTGGAACAGCTTGAAGATTTCCGGCAAAGGAATATAATATAAAAGTAAGTAAGAGAGTGTGCTGAATATGGACAGACTTCCGCTTAGCGATATTACAATATTGGATTTAACCTGGGTTATCGCAGGACCGCTGGCCACAAGGTTGTTCTGCGATTTGGGCGCCAGAGTTATTAAGGTGGAATCGAGAAAGAGTTTTGATGTTCTCAGATCCGGTTGCCGCAGGAAGGGGAACGACGACCCGCGAAAGGAGGGAGGCTGGAACTATAACGACCTCAACCGCGGGAAAATGCACATTACAATCAACCTGAAATCGGAAAAGGGCCGGGAGGTCTTTGAGGAACTCGTAAGAATATCGGACGTCGTTGTCAGCAATTTCAGCGCCGCGGCGTTTAAAAAACTACGGCTTACATATGAAGAGCTCAGGGAGATAAATCCCGGCATTATTGTAATGAACGCCTCAGGTCTGGGCGACTGGGGTCCTTTCAGTTCTTTTGTGACCTTCGCTCCGATTCTCCAGTCCATGACCGGCATTGAAAGCCTTGTCGGGTATGAGGGAGCGGACTCGCCTCTGGGCTCCTACCCGCCCGTGGCCGACTATATGGGCTCCCTGGCGGTGTGCAATTACCTGATGGCGGCGCTGGAATTCAGAAGAAAAACCGGTAAGGGACAGTTTTTGGATTTAAGCCAGGGAGAGGCGGCGGTTTCTTACCTGGGGCACATACTGCTTGACTGGCAGGTAAACAGGGTTAAAAAGGGGCTAAGGGGCAATCACCATTACGCCGACTGTGCGGCGCCACACAATGTCTATCAATGCCTTGGAGAAAACCAGTGGTGTGCCATATCCGTTGCAAGTGAGAAGGAATGGAAGGCTTTTGCAAAAATAATAGACCCCTGCGGAGAGTGGACGAATAGCGAGAAGTATTCGTCCACTGAAGCAAGGGTCGGCAATCAAAAGGAGTTGGATGAGAGGATAAGCCGCTGGACAAGGCAGAAAACGGCAAAGGAGGTAGGCGAGCTCCTGCAGGCGGCGGGCGTATCCGGGGTGCCGGTTCAAAATTCGGAGGATTTACTCTATAAAGACGAGCATCTGAAGGAACGTAAGTTTTTTAGAAAAATGGTCTTTCCTCCCTCGGATAGAGAGCCCGATAGCTTTATAGTAAACGGACTGCCGTTTTTTATCAACGGCTATCGCTCCACCGGGGATTTAGCCCCCGCCCCCGAAATGGGATGGGATACCAGGTATGTAGTCGAGAATATTCTAGGAAAGTCCAGGGAGTGGTATGACGAAGCGGTAAAAGCGGAGGCATTCATATAAACGGTAAAAACCCATAGCATTTAAAATCTCAGTCGTCACGAAGCATGACAAGGTTGTAGAGCTGTATTCGGTTTCGTACATTCATTTTCTGATAGATGTTTGAAATGTGCTTTTTCAATGTCAGCGGGCTTATAAACAATTGCTTGCAGATTTCGTGCTCATCCCCGTCCTTAAGCAAGAGGCTCAAAACCTCATGCTCTCTTCTTGTAAGGCCGTACTGAGCCGAAACTTTATTTAGCTTTGTGGCCACGATGTTTTTTCCAATCTGAATTCCGGGCTCATCCAACAGTTGCGAAAACCTGAGAGCCAGGTGCTCCTTGATTAAATTTAATATGTAGACATCGCGCTGGGAGAAATCCTTATCTGTCTCAGGCCTGAACAGGGCGCATACTCCCAGCAACCTGTCATTCTGAATAAGGACCATTTTTATGGCGTGGTGGATGTTCTGCGGGACATAGACATTCTTGTAAAGCTCGGATTTTTGAAATTCACCGATACAGTCCAAATCGGAATGGCGAAACACATTACTCCAGGGAGCATACAGATATTCAGACCAGAAGCAGTCGTACTTGCTTACATCGAAATCATCATTCAGGGTTCCGCTGCCACAGCTGCAGCAGATTCTTGCATAGGGATGGTGCTGTCCCGCTTCCCGGCGAATCCTGTATACCCTGCTTTCGGTGTGAGGAATTAAAACCTTGATTTGCTGGAGAAATGTCAGGCAAAGTGTGGAGAAATCATCAATCAGGTTTAGCCTGTAAATAAGCTGAAGGATAAATATCCAATCTTTTTCAGGGAGAACAACCTTCATATGTCTATCTCCTTTGTCTGGTATCCACGTTCAATGCTTCTAATTATAGCATATTTTGTAAAGGAATTAAAGACTGATAACAAATTCAACCGGGAGGAATTATAATGCTGAGCAATCGGGACAAGGAGCTATTTGATAAACTGGAGCTTGACTATCCGGCGGTGGCGATTAAATTCTGCTTTGCCGAACCGCAAAATGCGGAGCGTATCGGAAAGACGCTCTCGTTTTGCCAGTTCTTAAAAGAAGCCCAGGATACGGGCAGGAAATTCTACATAACGAAAGACGACGATAACTGCTTCGGAAAAATGGTGCTCGGCATGATTGACAAGCCGCCTTTTGCCGCCAGCGGTCAGGCCGGATATGACTTTGGTGTATACCGAACACCGGCCCCGAACGCCAGGCTCTACCATATGATACCCACATTGGTTCGGGGTTCTGTAAACTATGTTCTGTTCTCGCCGGTTTCAGTCTGCGACTTTGACGCGGACCTCGTTATAATGGTTGCAAGCACTTCAAAAGCCGACATAATAATGCGCGCAACCAGCTATATTTCCGGAGATTTATGGGAATCCAGGAGCTCCTGCGTCCTAAGCTGCGCGTGGATATATGCCTATACATATCTCAGCGGCAAAGTAAACTACATAATTACGGGAATGCACCACGGATTAAAGCGCAGGAAGGTATATCCTGCGGGACTGCATATGATTGCCATACCTTATCAGAAGCTGCCTGAGTTTCTTACATCACTTTCCGAGATGGATTGGGAGCTTATTGCAATGAGGGAGGACGAGGAGAGCAAGCGGCTCCTTAAAATGAAAATGGATGAGTGGCACAACATGGACCCCGACTTTGCCTTGCATAAGTGATTGTGAAATTGCTTGAAGATACAAGCAATGCTTCCTGCAATATGCCCCTGATAATATATGCTATACCAGTCTCTCATAAAAAGATGCTCTGCCGCATTTTCCGGCAGAGCATCTTTTTATTTCTATGAGCTGCAGGGAGTTTCTCAAGGGATAAATATTCTTTGGGAATATTGAAATTGCAATATTCGACAAAATATCCAAAAATTATATGCCCAAAACGTTGATTTATTGTGTCATTATACCTATAATGTATATAATAACCAAATGGGTCGTGATAGTATGACATTTTTAGCGCATATCCGCCAAGTTGGCAATACAAGAGAAGAACAAGCCTTGGATGTGCATAGCCGCAACTGTGCTCAATATGCTTCAAAAACAAACGTTGCCGGGCTTAAAAATGCGGCTTATCTTGCAGGGCTTCTCCATGACATGGGAAAGTACACAAAAGAGTTTCAGGATTATCTTGCCAAAGCGGTATCGGGGGAGCATGTGCATCGCGGCAGCGTAAACCATACCTTCGCCGGTGTCAGATATGCACTTGAGCGCTGGCATACATCGGAAGAGCCGACCCTTCGTAATATGGTGTGCGAAATAATTGCATATGCTTCGGGGGCGCACCACGGTATGTTCGACTGCATCGATCCGGAAGGCAAAGACGCTTTTCTGCACAGGTTAAAGTCTGAAAACACCGGATATGAGGAAGCCAGGGATAACTTTTTAATGCAATGCTCGGAGAATGACGAGTTAGACAGGTTGTTTAAAGAGGCAGAAAATGAAATTTCGGCGGCCATGGGGCGCATAAAAGCATATGTCGCCACCGAAAGAGAGCTGCGGTTTTGTCTCGGCGTACTTACCCGCATGCTTTCGTCAGCGGTGATTGACGCTGACCGGAGGGACACTGCGGAGTTTATGCATAATACCGCAATTTCGAAAAGGGAAGGCAACCGGATTCTGTGGAATCGCTTGCTGATGCGTGTTGAAGAAAAGCTGAAAACAAAGCCATCAAATACGGCGATTAATGAGCTTAGGAAAGCAATATCCGACCAGTGCCGCGAAGCAGCGGGGAGGAAGGAAGGTATTTACCGTTTAGCGGTTCCAACGGGCGGTGGCAAAACCCTGTCTAGTTTGCGATACGCCCTGGCAGCAGCGGCGGAACGCAATAAAAAGAGAGTATTCTTTGTAATCCCTCTCCTCAGTGTGCTGGAGCAAAACGCGGCTGTAATACGAGAGCATATTCATGACGACAGCCATATCCTGGAACATCACTCCAACATCGTCCGTGAAAAATCAGACTTAGACGAGCTGGACGAGAATGAGCTTTTAACGGAAATCTGGGATGCCCCAATCGTGATTACAACATTGGTACAGCTCCTTAATACTCTATTTGACGGCAGAAGCTCATGCGTTCGCCGCATGCAGGCCTTGGCGGACAGCGTGATTGTTATTGACGAGGTGCAGTCGGTACCGCGTAAGATGCTGTCGCTCTTCAACATGGCTATGAACTTTTTGGCGGCGGCCTGCAACTGCGTTATCTTGCTTTGCTCGGCTACCCAGCCCTGTCTGGAGGCTGTGCCTCATGCCCTGTGCTTTCAGGAGCCTGCCGATTTGATTTCCTTAAATCCGGATTGGCGGGAAATCTTTCGACGGACAAAAATTTGCGATAAGCGTAAAAAGTGTGGTTACACCACAGAGGAGCTGGTCGGCTTTGCATCAGAGTGTATGAATAAGGCTGACAGCCTACTTATCGTTTGCAATACTAAAGAAGAGACAAGGACTATCTTTAACGCGATTAATGTCAAAGAAACCGAGGTATATCACCTTTCCACCGCCATGTGCATGGAACATCGTATTGATACTTTTGAGAATATCAACTCCTGCTTAAAACAAAATCGACGAGTAATTTGCATATCCACTCAGTTGGTGGAAGCGGGTGTAGACTTCTCCTTTGCCTGTGTTATCCGCGTATCAGCCGGGTTGGACAACATTATACAAGCGGCGGGGCGCTGTAATCGAAGCGGTGAATATGGGCGGATATGTCCTGTATATATCGTTAATTTACATAATGAAAATCTCAGTCGATTAAAGGAAATCCGGCAGTCACAGCTGGCGGCGGAATCGGTTATGGAAATTTTCTCTAAAAACCCTGACCGGTTTGACGGGGAGTTGGATTCCGACGAGGCAATCCGCGCTTACTACCGCCGGCTTTACACCGACATGCCCCGTGATGCGCTGGATTATCCGCTTCCACATCTGGACACAAACTTGTTCACCGTATTGTCCGACAACAGGACATCCGAGTACCACAGTGAAAGCAAGGGAAAATACGTTATTACCCAGGCGTTTAAAACGGCGGGCAGCGAATTTAGTGTGTTTGACAACAACACGGCTGACGTATTGGTTCCTTATGCAGATGGCGAGCGTTTCATTGCAGAACTTGGTTCAAGTACGGCGCAATACGACTTCACTTACCGCAAATACTTACTTGAAAAGGCCAAAAGATTTACCGTCTCCCTGTATGATTATGAGGTAAAAACCCTTGCGCAGTCAGGCGGCCTTTACGGTTTGTATGAAAACAGCATTTTGGTATTGAAACCTGAGTTTTATTCAGAGCAGACAGGCTTTGACATACATGGTAAAGGCAATCGATTTTTGGAGGTGTAATATGAGACATCGGAACACGGTGGAATTTGAGGTTTTCGGCGATTACGCTCTGTTTTCCGACCCAATTATGCGTGTGGGAGGTGAAAAATGCACTCTGCAGATACCAACCTACGAGGCGCTTAAAGGCATACTATCATCCGTGTATTGGAAGCCGTCAATTATCTGGATTATTGACGCTGTGCGTGTAATGAACCCCATTCAAACGGAGGTGAAGGGCATTCGCCCCATCAAATACCATGGGGGCAATGAGCTGTCCTACTATACTTATTTAAAAGATTGCCGATACCAGGTCAGAGCACATTTCGTCTGGAATCATAACCGCCCGGAACTTGAGGGCGACCACATCGAGCATAAGCACCACAATATTGCCAAACGCATGATTGAGCGCGGCGGACGACGGGACATTTTCCTCGGTACCCGCGAGTGCCAGGGCTATGTTGTCCCCTGCGTGTTCGGCGAGGGAGCCGGCTATTATGACGACAACAAGGAGCTAGCCTTTGGGCTGATGTACCACGGCATCACATATGCCGACGAGGCATATTCGGAGGAAACCAAGGACAAGCTCAGCGTCCGGTTTTGGTACCCCGTAATGCGTAACGGTATTATAGAATTTGCTCCGCCGCAGGAGTGTCCGATTGTCAGGACCGTACGGGATATGGAAATGAAACCTTTTGGTGTGGAATATGGTAATTACCAAGGCTTGATTGAGTTCGGAGGGGAGGGAAGCTGATTGGGTATAATGCAGGCGGCATACCGCACATATGAGGCGCAGGCACATAGGGCTGGAAAAGTGGAAGAAAAAGATAAGGAGCCCTTAACGCCGCTGTCTCATGCAATTCAAAACGCACAGATTGAAATTGTCATCAGCAATGAGGGCGAGTTTATAAAGGCATATTCGGTAACAAAAGACCAGTCAAAGACCGTCATCCCCGTGACGATTGAGTCGGCAAACCGCACCTCGAAGCCATATGCGCATCCCCTGTGCGACCAGCTGATGTATTTAGCTCCTTACGGGGAAGAGAAGTTCAGTTTGTATGTTGATCAGCTTGAGCAATGGGCAAGCTCAGAGTTTTCTCATCCCAAAGTCCGTGCCGTTTTTGCCTATATCAAGGGCAAAACCATCGTCAGGGATTTGGCGGAATCGGGCGTAATCACTTTGGACGAGGAAGGTAAACCTTCAAACGGAAAGATTGAAGGCAGCGAATATAGCAAGTGCCTTACACGCTGGCAGATTATCCCCGCACCTGAGGGGGGTTCTTCCGCATGTTGGGAGGACAGTACTCTGTTTGACAGCTACATTGCTTTTTATGCCTACAAATTAGCCTCAGCAAGGAAAGACATTTGCTTCGTTACCGGTTGGGAAGACGTAGTTTGCGATATGCATCCCAAGGGAATAGTCGCGGCAAATTATGGCGCCAAGCTCGCCTCGGCAAACGATAATTCGGGCTTTACCTACAGGGGGCGTTTTACAGAAGCCTGGCAGGCTTACTGCATAGGCTACACCGCCTCGCAAAAGGCGCACCATGCACTGCGGTGGATAACGTCAAACCAGGGCGTCACTTTTGGAAACAGAACTTTTATCTGCTGGAATCCCGAGGGAGCCAAAGTTCCGTCTATTAAATTTCTGGATATGCCGAGCGACGAGTCGGCGGATTTTATTAGCTACAAAAAGCAGCTACGTCAGACGCTCAGTGGGTACAGACACGCGCTCCCGGAGACCAGCGACGTGGTCATCGCGGCCTTTGACACCGCGACGACCGGGCGTTTATCCGTCACCTATTACAACGAGCTGAAAGCCTCGGACTTTTTGAACCGTATTGAGGATTGGTATGCCAGCCTCTGCTGGAAATCAAAAAGGTCTGGGGTGTACAGCCCTACGTTCAGACAGATTGTCGAATGCGCGTTTGGAGTCCAGAGAGGAAATTACTTAGAAGCGGATGAGAGAATTTTGCCTGAGAGAATTCAGCAGCTTTTGCACTGTATGATTGACAGGCAGCCCATACCCTTCGATGTTGTGCAGGCACTTGTATCCAAGGCGAGCACGCCTCTTGCCTACAACTCGGAAAATCGCGAGCTACTGTTAACCACAACCTGCGCGGTCATTCGAAAGTATCGAAACGAAAAATATAAGGAGGAATGGACCTTGGCTCTGGATACAGCAAATCGCAACCGCAGCTACCTTTTCGGGAGGCTCCTTGCGGTTGCCGAGCAGGTGGAACGCAGCGCCTCAGACTATGAGGAGGGCAGGGAAACCAACGCAATCCGTATGCAATCCGTTTTTGCGCAGCGTCCACTGTATGGGTGGCGTATTCTCGAGGAAAAGCTAAACCCTTATTTTGCACGCCTTAGCCCGGGACTTAGAAACTACTTTAAGAACATCATTAGCGAAATTGTGGACATGCTCCCTGGGCTCAATGACCCTAGTCTCGGAAAGAAACTGGAGGATACATATCTGCTCGGCTACTATCATCAGCGCAGCGCACTTAAACGGAAAAAAGATACGTCTGTTAAGGAGGAAAACGATAATGAGTCTGCTGAAGAATAAGATTGATTTTGTGGCATTTGTCTCCGTAACCATGTCAAATCCCAACGGCGACCCCCTGAACGGTAACCGCCCACGTACCGATTACAACGGTTTTGGTGAAATCTCCGACGTCTGCATAAAGCGCAAAATCCGAAACCGCATGCAGGATTTAGGGCACAGCATTTATGTCCAGTCCGATGACCGCTGTGACGACGGTTATAAGAGTTTGAGCGAGCGCGCCGGAGCCGCTCTGGGTAAAATTAAAGACCGCGAAGAATATGCCCGCCTTGCATGTGAGAAATGGCTGGACGTGCGCAGCTTCGGCCAGGTGTTCGCATTTAAGTCAAATGAGAAGAGCGGGGTGTCGGTTGGCGTAAGGGGTCCGGTGTCAATACATCAGGCCGTCAGCGTATCCCCCGTAGAGGTGCATTCACAGCAGATAACCAAAAGCGTTAACAGCGAGCCGTCAGAAAAGCGAAGTTCCGACACGATGGGTATGAAGCACATGGTACGCTTTGGTCTTTATAAGATAAAGGGCTCCATCAATGTGCAGCTTGCCAAGAAAACCGGCTTCACGGAAGAGGACGCCGAAACGATAAAGGAATGCCTGCGCACCCTGTTTGAGAACGACGCTTCTTCCGCTCGTCCGGAAGGCTCAATGCAGGTTCACAGGCTGTACTGGTGGAAACACAATTGCCCCTCTGGGCAGTATTCGTCCGCAAAGGTACATGCAAGCGTTTCCGCTGTACTTAAAGATTCGGTGGACATACCCTCCGCCTTTAATGACTATGACATAGTCCAAGAGGAACTGCCCGGCCTCCACTGTGATGTAATAGATGGAATATAGGGAAGAAGATTTCTTGATGCTGTCGGGGCTGCAGCATTTCAAGTTTTGCCGCCGGCAATGGGCACTAATCCATATTGAAAACCAATGGGCGGATAATTTCCTCACGGTAGATGGGACGCTAATGCACAAAAATGCGCATGAAAGGGGATTCAAAGAGAGCAGGGGAGACCGTGTTATAGTACGTGGGTTGAACGTGTTTTCCTACACTCTCGGCATTTCAGGCCAATGCGACGTGGTGGAGTTTTTACGCAGTGATGCGGGAATCCCGATGGAAGGAAGGGAGGGGCTGTGGCAGCCATACCCGGTGGAGTACAAACGGGGCTCCCCTAAAAGCCATAGCAGCGACGAACTGCAGCTTTGCGCTCAGGCAATGTGTCTAGAGGAAATGCTCTGCTGCCCTATACCGGAAGGAGCGCTCTATTATGGAGAGATACGACAGCGAAAGGCTGTGCATTTTACGGAGGAGCTGCGCCGGAGCGTTCGGGAATCACTTTTCGAAATGCACGACCTATATCGCCGCGCCCACACGCCCAAAGTAAAGCCGACCAAAGCCTGCAACGCTTGCTCCTTAAAAGAGAATTGCCTGCCGAAGCTAATGAACAGGCGCTCTGTCGTGGAGTATTTGCGCGAAGGACTGGGTGATTGACATGAAGCACTTGCTCAATACCTTGTTTGTGACTTCCAAGGATGTTTATCTGACGCTCGACGGGGAGAATGTGGTGGTAAATAGGGAGAAACAGGAGATTGCGAGGTATCCGCTTCACAATTTGCTGAATATAATCTCTTTCTCCTATGCCGGAGCATCCCCGGCTCTCCTGGGCGCCTGCGCGAAAAGAGACATCGGCTTTGCCTTTTGTACACCATCGGGGAGAATCCTGGCGCGAGTAACCGGTGAGAGCAACGGCAACGTGCTGCTTCGCCGTACGCAGTACAGAGTAGCCGATGAGCTCTCACAAAGCTGCCGTGTTGCCCGTACCATGGTTTTTGGCAAGCTGTACAATTCTAGGTGGAGCATAGAGCGCAGCTGCCGCGACCATGGTTTGAGGGTTAATGCAGAGGCACTTAAGGGGGCCTCGGCTAAACTGAAAGAACTGCTGCCCATCGTTCTGGAAGAGTCTGATCTCGATTCTTTGCGAGGTTTGGAGGGTGTGGGTGCCAGCATCTATTACGGGGTCATTGACAATATGATTCTGAACAACAAGGAAGTCTTTTACTTCCGAGAAAGGAGCCGCAGACCTCCCCTTGACCCGATGAACGCCCTGCTCTCCTTCGCATATAGCCTCCTAGCCCATGATTGTGCGTCTGCGCTGGAAAGTGTGGGTTTAGATGCCTACGTCGGATTTTTACACCGCGACCGTGCAGGTCGTGCATCCCTTGCGTTGGACTTAATGGAGGAACTTCGCCCTTGCGTGGCGGATAGGTTTGTGCTGACACTTATAAATAACAGAATCGTTTCCGCCAGCGATTTTGAAACAAGCGAAACCGGTGCGGTATTTTTCACGGACAATGGTAGGCGAACCTTCCTTAGAAATTGGCAGGAAAAGAAAAGAGAAACCATAACCCATCCGTATCTAAGCGAAAAAATCCAATGGGGGACAGTTCCGTATATTCAAGCACTACTGTTAGCCCGCTATCTGCGGGGTGATTTGGATGAATACCCCCCGTTTTTGTGGAAGTGAGGGCCATGCTTGTAGTAATTACATACGATGTCAATACCGAAGATGCCGCCGGAAGGAGAAGACTGAGAAGAATTGCGAAGCAATGCGTAAACTATGGGCAGCGAGTGCAGTGCTCGGTGTTTGAATGCTTACTTGACGCGGCCCAGTATAAAAAGCTCCAGGCAAAGTTGTGCGAGATTATGGACCCCGAAAAAGATAGTCTGCGCTTTTACCAGCTCGGAAATAAGTATGAAAATAAAATCAAACATTTTGGTTGTAAGACGACTTATAATCCGGAGGATGTGTTGATGATATAACCGGTGCGAAGGTGAGGTGCACATATATTCATAACCTGCTTCGCACTGGAAAAAGCGTGGATTTATAGAGGAAATGCCGTTTATGAGCAAAACATAGTTAACTATATTACAGATATAGTATAAGAATATTGTAAGATAGTGCAAAAATCTCACAGTTTTCTGTGCATTATTGATGTCGCTCCCCGCACGGGGAGCGTGGATTGAAATTCTTTTTCATCAGCCAATAACGCTATAAAGGCTGTAGTCGCTCCCCGCACGGGGAGCGTGGATTGAAATTTTTCAAATGTAGCTTCCAAGGTCTTGATATAAAAG
>DUPK01000080.1 GCA_012838345.1 Clostridiales bacterium
CAGCAGACATAGCTGCGAAATACCGGATGCTTAGAATGACAACGAAATTCCGGGTGGAGCGCTCCACCCGGAATTTCTATTAAGTTCCATACAGTAGACTAAGCCGGCCAGTTGGCAATTAGGTCCTCCCTTACTTCCTTGTTGAAGATAGCAATTGTGCTCTTTATCGCGCTGTAAAGCTGAACAACCGCGTATGCGAAGAAACCTATAGTCATCACAACATGGAAGGGATAGATTGGAATTAGGAGCGACGTCGTCGCCATGTTCAGTTTTTTTACGATTCCCGATTGCAGCCAGGAGGCGTATGTCAGAAGAACCACAACGGCGGTTCCGAGCCATTCGTTAATAGTCCAGACGATTAGGGGACTTAGCTTGGGCAGCTTCCGCATAAAGAAGGTGATGTGGACCAGCCCATGATTGTGATGAGTATAGGCGAGGGCGAGAAAGACAAACACCACCTCGGCCATGCTCACGTATTCGACGGAGCCCAACACAGCCGACTTAAGCACGAAGCGGCTGAAAACGTCGTAGACGATAACTAGTACGCTGAAGGTAAGCGCCACTATCCCCACCGCGTTAAAAATCCAGGAGAAAACATTCAGGCCTTTTTCTATTTTTTTAATAGTATTCATTGTATTCATTGAACACACCATCTTAATTTAAAGCCGTTGCCCGATTATTGATCGAGCGCTCTGTTAGCCGAGCTCGGCGTTATATTTGTCGATATACTTGCGGGCGGTATCAAAGATGGCCTGGCCGTCAAAGCCTTTGCCGGTCATTGTTTTAATCCACATGTTCCAGGATTCCTCGGCTGCCGCAACTAGCTCGGCGTCAAAGGCCTCGTTGGGGTTGTAATATACTACGCCGTACTCGTCGCACTTCTTATGTACCCTCTCTATCTGCGCTGCATAGAGATCAGGCAGCTGCTCGATGAACCACTCTCTGCTGTCGTCGATAATCTTCTTAAGGTCATCAGGCAACTCGTTGTATCTGTCCTTGTTCAGGCAGAGCATCGTGAGCGGGTATATGGACTTGTCGGTGATGAGAAGTCTGTCTATGATTTCATAGAGAGCCGAGGTTTCAAGCTGATCGTAGAAGAACAGGCCGCCGTCTATAATTCCCTTTTCAATATACTCATAGCCGTCGTTGAAGCCGACCGACACGCCGTTTACGCCGAGCAGCTCGAACCACTTGGTCGTATAGGCGTTGGAGATGCGCAGGTTGAGGCCCGCCATGTCGGCACCCGACTGTATATCCTTACCTGCAGAGAACAGTATAGGGCTGGCGGTACCGGAGTGGAGCGCCACGACATGGAGCGGCTCCCACTCTTTCTTGAGATACTCGGTTTCCTCGAGCATCGCGTTCATGGCTTCAGTAACTACCATGAGGTTTTTCGCTCCCAGCGCGGGCAGGCCGAAGACCTCTGTACAGGAGAAGACGCCCGGATAAATCGTGACGCCGCTCCAGAAGCCGTCGGTAAGTCCGCCGATGCAGTTTGTGACGCAGTCGGTAAGCTTGCCGAGGGCTCCGTTGGAATAGATTTGCATGTCAAGTCGTCCGTTGCTCTCTTCTCCTATGCGCCGTGCCCATTCGACAAGAACGGGATAGAGTGGGTTTGTTTCCGCGTTTGGATAGTCAATTTTGAAGGTATAAACTTTGTCCGGTTTGGAAGTCGCTTCTCCCCCCTCAGTCGGGGTGGCGGTGGATGCGGGTTTGTCGCCGCAGGCAGCCAGGCTGAGAACAAAAACCAAAGCAAGCAGCAGCGCAAGGACTTTCGATAACTTTTTCATTTAACCTTCTCCTTTCAACTAATTTTTTAAATTGAGGATAAATCAGGCGTTATAAATAAGGTTGGGAAGCCAAATTGACAGTTGCGGAATAAAAATTACGATTATTGTCACAATTACAAGCGCTATGCAGTAAGGAGCCACGTTTTTATAGATGCTCATAAGGTTCAGTTCCTTATCCAGCGCCACCGCTATGAACAGGTTGATTCCTATTGGCGGCGTTATTGTACCCAGAACCATTACGAGAATGATAACCACACCGAACCAGACGGGGTCAAAGCCTAAGTTTATAACAATCGGGTAAAATATGGGTATCGTAATAAGGACCGCCGACAGGGTATCCATAAACATTCCGATTAGTATGTAGAGGACAAACATAAGGCCGATTACAACGAGACGGTGTACGTTCATCGCGGCTATGGTTGCGGCCAGATTTTGCGGCAGATGCGTAATCGTTAGGAAGTAACCGAAAACGTAGGCTCCCATCATCAGCTGGAAAATCATAAGGGTGGACTTAAGGGCGGAGGCCATGCGCTCGATAAAGCTTTTAAAATCTAGCCTGCGGCGGATTAGCGCGTAAATGACTGAAACGAAGGCACCGATTGCGGCGGCCTCGCTGGAAGAGAAGACGCCGCTGAACATGCCGCCGATAACAACGCCGAACAGGGCGACAATCGGTATAAGGCCGACAAGAGAACGGACTCTCTCCTTTAGCGGATAGCTCTGTCCCCTTGCGGCAAGGGCTGGGTTCCTTCTGCAGGCTATCGTCGCGGCCAGCATATAGGCAAACATCAGCAGCACCCCTGGGATGATGCCCGCCGCAAATAGGCGGCCAACCGAGACTGACGCAGATATTCCGTAGAGGATAAAGCCCGTGCTGGGCGGAATGAGCCAGCTGAGCGTTCCTCCGGTTGCCACGGTCGCGGCGCTGAAGCCGATGTCGTAGTTGTATTTTCTCTTTTCAGGGATTGAAAGCTTGCCCATTGTTGCAACCGCCGCCGAGCTCGACCCGCAGATAGCTCCAAAGAGGCCGCAGGACACGATGGTGGCAAGGCACAGCCCGCCGGGCAGCTTTCCCAGCCATCTTTCACAGGCGTCGTACAGGCCCTTGCTCATACCGGATTGTAAGGCAAATTCCCCCATGACGATAAAGAGCGGAATTACTGCGAGAGTATAGCCCGAGGCTGTGGAAAAGGGTACTGTTTGGAAAAGCTGCATTGCCTTCATAAGGCTTCCGGTTGCCAGATAATAACCGATAAAACCTACCAGAAACATGGATACGCCCAGGTTCATGCCGAGGAACACCAAAACAACCATTGCCACGATTCCAATTAAAGCCAGCGTAGTCAAACTCATATTGAAATGGCACCACCTTAATAATTTAGAGAATTAATTCGTTATAGAAAATGACATGAAAACCCACAACCGTTTCTGATTATATACCGGCTGGGAGTTTATGTCTTTGGCATATTCCAACATTTTTCTTCCGCGGCGTAGATACTTCTTACAAATGGTGCAATAATTGTCTACAAACTAATATAATTATTTACAGTTATTACCATTAGCTTTTAGCAAGCCCCCAATGAACGCTGTTAAACTTTGTAATATGTTACAAAAATTTATCTAGTTATTAAATTTATATTAAGACACACGTTAAATAATCGTCTTGAGCACCCTCGTGAACAAAGAAGACAGGTAGATATTATGCAATATGCCAATGAAACTATAGACAATCCCGGTTGGTTGAATAAATGTCTCTTAAAAAGCCGGATTGAAATGACCGCAACTGTGCGCCATATCACTGTCCGATAGGGATATGAGACGTCACAAATCCGGATATAAAACGCTTCGCCGTTGTGTAACGGCAATAATGAAGGGTGGAGCCGACGCTCCACCCCGTGCAATCGGGTTATATTCTTTATTTGCCAAGCAGCTTGGCGCCTAACGCCATTTCCGCCCAATCAGCCGCTTCCGTCGGGGGTGAGCTTTCCCTGGCCGCCGTTTATTCCCCCGTTTTTTCTCCATGGTATCCGCTTCAAGAGGCTGAGAATAGCCGCCCGAAGTCTGTTCGCGTGATAGCTTGGAGTCGTAATTAAAGGTTGTCATTGGCAACAAAAAACCAAACCACCCGAAGGGGTGGTTTATTTAGAAGACGATGGGCCTTTCTTTTTACGTCTAAAAGCAATATAAACAATCGCCGAAACTGCTATTACTAAAATCACCGTGGATTTGCTTTGATTTAAAAACACACCTAGGATCCAATACATAATTATCAGAACTCGACCAGAATAAGAGAACCGTCCTTCCCGCTCATCGCGATGCAATAATATCTGACCGCGCCGCTTTCATCGGCAAACGATATTCCCCTTGTCGGCATTTCCCCGAAGAAGGTCATTTCAATGACAAGCGGTTTCCCGGGAGAAAGAGCCGGCAATGAATGCAAAACATCCCCTTCGACAAACCAGTCATCGACATTTTCCGCGGCGGTATTTATTCTAATGAATTTGAAATCCTTCAGTTCGGTACTTGTCGAGAGCGCAACGCGCTCAACCGAGCCTTCCACCGCTTCGGGGTCGGTAAACTGCTCATATGTCTCGTATTTGCCCAAATATTCTTCTGTTGCAAAATCGATGCTTAAAAAATCGAGATAATCGACCGGCGCTTCGGTGGCCTGCGGTGTCGGGCTAAGCTGCGGGGTATCGGTCACTTTTGGCGTAGCTGTAATCTCGGGCGAACTTGTCGCAGGGGGCGTCGTATCCGCGCAGGAGGCGAACAGTGCTGCGGCAAGCAATGCGGACAGGCAAATTGATATAATCCTTTTCATGAAATTTCCTTTCCTATGCCTTTTCGGTCTTATTGCAAACTTGCTAATTTCAAGGGCGCTTTATATTATAATAAGCAACCGCAAAGGAAAAATGCAAGCTCATTTCGATATTTACTCAACCGATGGCCTATAATGGGTGATGTTGAAAACTCTGTTTTCTCAGCCCCTGCACTCTGCCCCCGTCAAAAAATACTGTTTCTTCCGCCCAAAAAAGTGTATTATATTAGAAGAAAATGCTAGCTTACAGCACTTTTCCGCAGACATTGGAACCGCGGATGTGTATCAAGCTGCTAACGGAGGTGTGCCGATGCCTTTTACCATAGTCCGGCAGGATATTACAAAAATGAATGTTGACGCTATCGTCAATGCCGCAAACACCCAGCTGCAAATGGGCGGCGGCGTCTGCGGAGCTATTTTCAAAGCGGCCGGAGCAGTTAAGCTGCAGGCGGCCTGCGACAAACTCGCCCCGATTAAAACCGGCGAAGCGGTGATAACTCCCGGGTTTGCCCTGCCCGCGAAGTATGTCATACACGCGGCAGGCCCGGTCTACAGCCGGCATAGCGCTGAGCAAAGCGAAAAGCTCTTGCGCTCGGCCTACATAAGCTCCCTTGAGCTTGCAGTCAAAAACCATTGCGAAAGCATCGCCTTCCCCCTGATTTCAAGCGGCATTTACGGGTATCCCAAAGAAGAAGCCCTTCGGGTGGCCACATCGGCGATAAAGGACTTTCTCGCCGGCCACGACATGGATGTGTACCTTGCCGTATTCGATAAGGCCTCGTTTGTCCTCAGCGAGAAGCTGCTCGGCGAAGTTTCAAGTTACATAGACGAGCACTATGTAGAGGAGCATCTGAAAAGACGCCGCGAGTTGCTTGACGTAGAGCGCTCGGCCCTCGATGAGGCTAAGCTGATAAGCTATAACGTTCCGGAGCACCTGATAGCAAAATCGCCTGCCGCCGCGCAAGTTGCGGAGCTTGACGACTTGGTTGGGAATCTGGACGAGTCCTTCTCCGCCACCCTTCTGCGGCTGATTGACTTAAAGGGCAAAACTGATGTCGCGGTTTACAAGCGCGCCAACATTGACCGCAAGCTGTTTTCCAAAATAAGAACCGGCAAAGGATATATTCCAAGCAAGCGTACGGCCATCGCTCTTGCCATAGCTTTGGAGCTCACCCTTGAAGAAACAGACGACCTGTTAAAGCGGGCCGGATATGCCCTGTCTCACAGCCGGAAGTTCGACGTGATTGTCGAGTACTTCATAATAAACGGCAGGTACGACATTTTTGAGATTAACGAGGTGCTGTTCAAATACGACCAACCGCTGCTGGGAGGGTGAGTTATGGATATTTTTGAAACCTTCAGAAAAGCTGCAAATCCTGAAAAAGCTGAGCCAATGAGCAAGTATATGCTTAATAAGTTCCCCTTTCTCGGTATATCATCCCCCGAGCGGAAGAAACTGAGCAGGGATTTTCTGAAGTCCAAATGCAGGGACGCAGTTGACTGGGAATTCGTATTCAAGTGCTGGGAACTGCCCGAGCGCGAGTTTCAGTACCTGGCGGCAGATTACCTTGAAAAAATAGCGCCCTCCTTAACACCCCTCGGCATCCCGAATCTCAAAAGTCTTATCATTACAAAGTCGTGGTGGGATACGGTCGACGCGCTTGACGCGGTTGTCGGCGATATTGCCCTGCGTTTTCCTGAGGTTAAAAATACACTTTTGAACTGGAGCACTGACGAAAACTTCTGGCTGCGCCGTGTTGCCATTAACCACCAACTTAAGTACAAAGACAAGACCGATACCGTCTTGTTGGAAAAAATCCTCGTCAACAACTTAGGGCAGACGGAATTTTTCATTAATAAAGCTATCGGCTGGGCTCTGCGAGAGTATAGTAAAATAAGCCCCGACTGGGTGCGTTGTTTTATTGAGAAGTACGGGGGCAGGATGGCGCCGCTCAGCAAAAGGGAAGCAGGTAAGTACATCTGATTTGTCGCTTTTTAAGCGACCTGTTTTTCTCCGGTAAGTGTTACCCTTAAGTCAAATAAAACTTAAGGAGGACACCTGAATGAAAAAGGGATTAACCGAGCTTGTATTTATTCTGGACAAGAGTGGCTCGATGAGCGGTCTTGAGTCCGACACAATCGGCGGCTACAATTCCATGCTTGAAAAGCAAAAGGCCGTCGAGGGCGAATGCCGTATTACAACGGTTTTGTTTGACAACAACTACGAAATCCTTCACGACCGTATCGACATAAGAGCGGTTGAGCCAATTTCGGAGAAGGAGTATCATGTCGGCGGAACGACGGCCCTTCTCGACGCAATCGGAAGGACAATCCACAAAATCGGCAACGCACAAAAACACACTGCCGAGGATTACCGCGCGGAAAAAGTACTGTTTGTTATAATCACCGACGGCGAGGAGAACTCAAGCCGCGAGTATTCGGCGGAGAAGGTCAAAGCTCTGATTGATCGGCAAAAAACGAAATATGGATGGGAGTTTATATTCCTCGGAGCGAACATAGATGCTGTTGAAACCGCGGGACGGTTCGGAATTTCGGCAGACCGCGCCCAAAACTACCACGCGGACGGAGAGGGCGTAAACCTGAATTTCCGCGTGATGAGCGAAGCCGTCGCCAGTTTCAGAAAACGCTCCGTAATTCCGAAAGGCTGGAATGAGGAGATACAAAAGGACTACAAACACAGGGCGAAATGAAAAACAAAAAATGCACAGTAGCTAACAATTACTAACAAATTGCGATTTTCCAATAATGAAAACCCTGTAATCCGCATGATTACAGGGTTTCTTTGGAGCTGCCAGGCAAACCTCTCGGCCGCCTTGTGATGCTTATTACCTTATGAACAGGTTTTTGGAGTATATGCAGTCCGAGAATCGCCATTCCGGTCGCTTTATTAGATAAAAAGCCGGCAAGCGGTTTTGAAGTGACCCCAAAAAGTTAGACAAAATGTAAAAGAGAAAAAGTCAAGCAACCGAGAGGGCTTGTTGCCTGTGAAGAGCAGGCGGCAGGCCCTTTAGCTTTGCCTTGCTGCGGCGGTTGTTGTA
>DUPK01000011.1 GCA_012838345.1 Clostridiales bacterium
ACTGCTTCCACAACTTTCTGTTTAAATTCTGCCGTGTATCGTTTGTTCGGCACTCCTTTTGGCATAAAAACACCCCAATCGTTATTCAGTATACCATACTGTCTAACAATTGGGGTGCAGTTCACAAACCGTTCCGATTTATTTATTATTTGCTATTAGTCTTCGTCGTCTTCGTCCTCGTCCTCGTCGCCGCCGATACAACAGCACTCGTCATCCTCGTCAAACTCAAATTCAAGTTTTTCGTTACAGTTGGGGCAGTTTATCGAGCCGAGGCTGAGAACATCTTCATCTACGGTTATCTCATTTTCGCAGTTGGGGCATTTGAGTGAGAAGAACATGGGCTCGTCTTCTTCATCATAATCATAATCGTAATCGTCGTCATCGCAGCAGCATGTATCGCTGTCTTCATCATCGAAAACGTAGTCCTCAACGTCCTGCAAATCCTCGCTTACCGCGTCAATCTCATCGCCCAGCTCGTCAATCGCGTAGCCCAGGTCCTCGATTTCCGCGGCCACGTCTGAAAGAAGATCTATGATTGCGCTAAACAGCTTGCCTTCCTTTGTCTCCTTGTCGATTCCAAGACCGTCAGCCAGTCCCTTCAAATACGCCGCCTTTTCAGATACTGTCATTATTAGCTTCCTCCTTTGTAATGTAAATTATCCCTTTGCGCGCTCCAAATATTCACCTGTTCTTGTGTCAATTCTAATTTTGTCTCCGGTGTTAATGAAAAGCGGTACCTTTACCTCCGCTCCTGTTTCGAGCGTCGCAGGCTTTGTAGTGTTTGTGGCTGTATTCCCTGCAAAGCCGGGGTCGGTTTGGGTTACTTCAAGCTCGACAAAGGTTGGCGGTTCAACACCAAATATCTTGCCCTTGTATGACATGACCTTGCAGACCATGTTTTCCTTAACAAAACGGAAGCTGTCACCAAGGAGATCGCGGTCGATAGGCACAAGCTCGTAGGTCTCAGTATCCATAAAGTAATAGAGGTCGCCGTCCGAGTAGCTGTACTCCATATCCTTTCGCTCGATATAGGCGGGCTCAAATTTATCGGTCGGGCTAAAGGACGTTTCGACAACGGCGCCCGTTATGACGTTCCTCATTTTGGTGCGGACAAAAGCCGCTCCCTTTCCGGGTTTTACATGCTGGAACTCAATTACCTGCATGACCTTTCCATCCCAATCAAAGGTTACGCCATTTCTGAATTCACCGGCTGATATCATAAAAATTTCCTCCTGTATCTGTATACCCAGTTTTAGCTAAAGAAATGTTTTCTGCAGGTCATTTTATATTATTTTCTCTCTATTTGCAAGTAAAATGTAGCAGTTCAAAGAATAATAAGTTCTTTTTTGGCGGTTGTAATGTTCTCACAGCCGTTTTCCGTTATAATTATAACATCTTCTATCCGGACTCCGAAGCGGCCGGGCAGATAAATGCCGGGCTCGGCCGATATTACCACCCCGGGCTCCATCAGGGCTTCCGAGACGGGGCCGGCGTTTGGCTCCTCGTGTACTTCAAGGCCAATGCCGTGCCCGAAACCGTGCCCGAAGTACTCCCCGTAGCCAGCCTCGTCAATGACCTTTCTCGCGGTGGCGTCTATCTCGCGGCCCTTTAGGCCCGCCTTAGCGGCGGCTATACCCGCAAGCTGGGCCTTGAGCACGATATTATATACGGCTTTCATTTCGTCGCTGACGCCGCCAATGGCGACTGTGCGCGTCATATCGGAACAGTAGCCCTTATAGATGCAACCGAAGTCCATCGTGAGGAAATCGCCGCGCTGCACCTTCCTGTCGCCCGGTACCCCGTGCGGCATACTCGTCTTTGCCCCCGTCACCACTATCGGGTCAAAGGAGATGTTCTCCGCGCCGTTCCTGAGCATTCTATATACTAATTCCGCGGCTATTTCCCGCTCCGTCATTCCGGGCTTGATTTCGCCCAGCACCTCGTCAAACGCGCGCTCGGCTATGCGCTGCGCCGCAATCATGTTTTCGATTTCAAGGCTGTCCTTGGTGCGCCGAAGCTCGTTAATAAGCTTTGACGCCGGCTTCATCGGCAGCTTAACTATCTCGGTACTGTATTTGCTATAGTCCGCGCAGCTCATATAAGCGTCCTCGAAGCCCACACATGTGCAGCTATGCTTCCCAAGGGCTTCTGATACCCGAACTTTATAGGTATTCTTGTTATCGATAAGTTCAACCGCAAAGCCCGCTGCGGCGGTCTTCCCTGCCGCTTCATAATAGCGCGTATCTACAAACAGGTACGCGCTGTCATTTGTTATCAGCACCACACCGTCAGAGGAATGAAAGCCCGAGGCGTAGAGGCGGTTTACGGGTGAGATGAGCAGCAGCGCGTCAATTTCATAATCTTTCAGCTTTGACCTGATTTTCTCTAAGCGATTCATAACAATCCTTCATTTCCTTCTTTACTCAAATTTCTTCGCGAAGGCGCGAAACGGCAGCTCCGCAATATAACGCAGAATATAAAAAACATTTGTCAGTTTCAGGGGCTCCACTATAACCGAAAGCACCCCCGCACGGTTGGCGCTCCAGACGTCCGTAAAAATCTGGTCTCCAATAAGCAGGGTTTCCCCCGGCGCCCTGTTCATACGGCGAGCGGCCCTTATTAACGCGTCCGGACTTGGCTTTTTCGCACCGTCGATGTACGGCACACCCCAAAGGGCTGAAAACTTCTTTGCGCGCTCGGTCCTCGTGTTCGAGACAATAAAAATATCTATCGAGGCTGCCGAAAGCTCATTTTTCCATTTTATCAGCTTATCCGAAGGCTCCTGCCCCGAATAAGGGGCAAGAGTATTGTCGAGATCCGTAAGCACAAGGCTAATCCCATGCTTCATTAACAGCTCGGGACTGAGATCAAAAATCGACTTTACCCTGAATTTTGGAATAAGCGAGCTAAACATTCGTCACCTCGGAATAGGTTTGATTGTGAGTTAATAAGATTATACCGGCAGCTTTATCTATACCGTGATATTCTGCGCCCGGATAGCTAACACAGTGTAATTCCTTTTCGGTGAGCGAAGGAGCGCCGAATTGCACCGCGCACCCCGGCAAGCTCCGGTTTACTGTGCCATAGCCTTCGGATAAAGCAAAACGTTATACCTGAGCTGCTGAAACCTGTTTATAAAAATATTAGTAATTATATCATATCTGGTCTATAACGGAAAGGGGCAGAGGAAAAAATGCAGTATATTATCGCGGCGGAGCCGAAAGAGATAAAAAACGCCTCTTCTTTCAGACAGCCTTTGGCGCACATGGCATACAAAATCGGCAGGGACGCGCGCCTATATCGCTCCGAGGATGCCGCCGCTGTCGAAGACGGATACATGATATTGAGTTCCGAGGGCGAAGTACGCGCGGATGATTATACGGTTACAGAAATAATAAGCGAGTGCAAATCCAGGCGTTTTAAAGGGGTTTTAGCCAATTTCGGGGCGGCTCCCCTGCTGACCGAAATCTCCAAAGAGCTCAACGAGCTTAACCTTCGGCTAATCGTAACCGAGAACCTGGGAAGCGACTACTCAAGCGCCTGGGTGCTCATATCCTCCGCGCTGTCAGGCGGAACGCTGAGAAGACGGCTTAGCGAGGCTGTTAACAAGTACGGCGCGAGCAGGATTGTGCTTGATGTCGAAAGGGTTACAAGAGAGTTTGTTCCCCCGGCTTATGACGGCGAAGGCAGGTTTGTCTCCAGGGAGGAGTTTGAAACACTAAAAGCCCGTGTATCACCCGCTCCTTTTTTCTCTCAAGAGCTTTGCTGCAATTATTTTGTATTTTTTGAAGGCGGGCGGCCTCATATAGTGCTCTACGACAATTTAGGAAGCATAAAAAATAAGCTCTTTATAGCGAGCTCACTGGGAATCGATAAGGCTATGTTCCTATATTCGGAAATCTATGATATTATGCAAAACCTCTGATATAACGCAAATTCGGGCTGCCCCAGGGCAGCCCGAATTAATTATCAATAGTGTCTCTTATTTTTCTTCCTAGCCGCCTCCGACTTTTTGCGGCGCTTAACACTTGGGCTCAGATAATACTCTTTCTTTCTCAAATCAGAAAGAACACCGGCCTTAGCACAGCTACGCTTAAAGCGTTTCAGCGCGCTATCCAGAGATTCGTTCTCCTTGACGCGAACTTCCGACACAATTTTCCCTCCCTCCAACTACGCTGCAGGGCAGCGCTGTAAGGGCCATGTTATGGCTTTAACATAGGTATTATAATTTACTAATAAAAAAATGTCAAGAACTTTGGTACTTCAGTATCAAATTAATGAGCTTATTCTTAACCACAATAGTTTTTACCAGTTCCTTGCCCTCCATGGCCCGCTTGACCTTTTCGTCGCTGAGCACCGTGTCGATTACGACGCTGTCCTCGCTGTTGTTCGCAACCGTCACCGTCGTCCTGAGCTTGCCGTTTATCTGCACGGCAATCGTTATTTCGGCCTCTACGGTTTTCGCCTCGTCATACTCGGGCCAGGGCTGCCCGCAGCAAAGCCCCTTTCCGCCAAGCCTTTCCCAGAGTTCCTCGGCGATGTGCGGCGCAAAGGGACTAAGGAGTATGAGCAGTATCTTTACATCGGCCTTATTGCAGCCGTTTTCGGAAAATTCATTCACAAGCGACATAAGGCTCGCAATAGCGGTATTGAACTTGAGGTTCTCTATGTCGTCCCCGACCTTTTTGATTGTGCGGTGAATGGCAGCCTCGTTCTTCGGTGAATACCCCTTGTCGGGCATAGCCATTGCTTTTTCAGCGAGGTTCCAGACCCTGTCGAGGAAGCGCTTGCAGCCTTTAACGGCGGTCGAAGACCAGGGGGCGGCCTTTTCAAAGTCGCCTATAAACATTATATAAAGCCTGAGCGTATCCGCGCCGAACTCGTTTACTATGTCGTTCGGGTTTATGACGTTGCCCCTTGACTTGGACATCTTTTCCCCGCCCTCGCCGAGTATCATGCCGTGACTGGTGCGCTTGGCATAGGGTTCGGAGGTCGGGACAAGCCCCAGGTCATAGAGGAACTTGTGCCAGAAGCGCGAGTAAAGCAGGTGGAGCGTGGTGTGCTCCATGCCGCCGTTGTACCAGTCGACTCTGTTCCAGTACTTTATTGCATCCTCGCCCACAAGCGCGTCTTTGTTGTCCGGGTCCATATAGCGCAGGTAGTACCATGAGGAGCCTGCCCACTGCGGCATGGTGTCGGTCTCGCGTTTGGCCTTCCCGCCGCACTTCGGGCAGGAGGTGTTTACCCACTCATCCATAAGGGCCAGGGGGGATTCGCCGGTATCTGTCGTCTCATAGCTTTCGACATCGGGGAGCAGAACTGGCAGCTCGCTCTCAGGTACCGGGACCCAACCGCATTTTTCGCAGTAAACAAGGGGAATCGGCTCTCCCCAATAGCGCTGGCGGCTGAAGACCCAGTCGCGCAGCTTGAAGTTTACCTTTTCTTTTCCGATGCCCTTTGCCGTTAGCCATTCAATTATCTTGGACTTGGCGTTCTCAACGGAAAGCCCGTTTAAGAAGCCGGAGTTGACCATCACGCCGTTTTCGATGTCCGTATAGGGGGCTTCCTCCACATTGCCGCCCCTGACAACCTCGACTATCGGGAGCCCGAACTTCTTTGCAAACTCCCAGTCCCTATCGTCATGCCCGGGAACTGCCATGATGGCGCCCGTTCCGTATGTCGCAAGCACGTAGTCCGAGATGAAAATGGGAATTTCATTCCCGGTCACTGGATTAATCGCGCGCACGCCCTTTAGCTCAATGCCGGTCTTTTCCTTTGCCATCTCGGTGCGCTCAAAGTCGGACTTGCGGGCCGCCGCCTCCTGATAAGCGATTACCTCGTCCTTATTCTCCAGCCTCAGGAGCCAGGACCTGAGGATTTCGTGCTCGGGAGAAATGACCATGTAAGTAGCGCCGAACAGGGTGTCCGGACGGGTTGTGAAAACGCGCAGCTTATCGCCGGCGGTGGTTTCGAAGTCTACCTCCGCGCCGGTGGAGCGGCCTATCCAGTTTCTTTGCTGGGTTTTAACGCGCTCAATGAAATCAAGTTCGTCCAGGTCGTTCAGCAGGCGCTCGGCATACTCGGTGATTTTGAGCATCCACTGGCTCTTTTCCTTGCGAACGACCTCGCTGCCGCAGCGCTCGCAGACGCCGTCCACGACTTCCTCGTTTGCAAGGACGCACTTGCAGGAGGTGCACCAGTTAACGGGCATCTTGGCCTTGTATGCAAGCCCCTTCTCAAAGAACTTAAGGAAAATCCACTGAGTCCACTTGTAGTACTCAGGGTCTGTGGTGTCTATGACTCTGTCCCAGTCGAAGCTGAATCCGAGCATTTTGAGCTGTTCGGTAAAGCGGGCAATGTTCCGCTTTGTAACCTCTCTCGGGTGCATCTTGTGCTTTATCGCATAGTTTTCGGTGGGCAGCCCGAAAGCGTCAAAGCCTATGGGGAACAGGACGTTGTAGCCCTGCATGCGCCTTTTCCTGGCGACTATGTCCATCGCGGTATAAGGTCTAGGATGGCCCACATGCAGCCCCTCGCCCGATGGGTAGGGGAATTCTATGAGTACATAATACTTGGGCTTATCAGAGCCGTTTACCGCGGCAAAGCACTTTTTCTCATCCCAAGTCTTCTGCCACTTCTTCTCTATTGCGGTGAAATCATACTTCATATCTACACATCTCTTTCGGTGGTAATGAACGCGCAAAATCGCCCCAAATATGGGGCTGCCTGTTTACTGAACTATCAGGTCTGAAATATCTACCTGCTCCGCATCTCCCCAAAGACGCTCCAGACCGTAAAACTGGCGCACTTCGTCGGTAAAGACATGCGTTATTACGCTGCCGAAGTCCAGAAGCGTCCAGCCTCCGCCGCGGTAGCCCTCAATTCTGAGAGGCGGTTCGCCGTTATCCTTGAGAATCTTCTCCGTCTCCTCGGCAAGCGTCTTAGCATGTGTCGTTGAGGTGGCGGTGCAGATAACGAAATAGTCGGCAAGAATAGTAAGATTCTCGGTTTTTAAGACCTTAATGTCCTCCGCTTTTTTTGAGTCCAGGGTTTTTACGATTAATTTCATTGTTTCCGCTGGAGTCATCTTCAATTTTAATCCTCCTATGATTAGTCACCCAGAATTACGCCGGATGTCGCATAGAGATTGCCGTATTCGTCCCTTGTGATAATGTTGAGCACGTCCTCCGTGATCTCCTCTTTATAAGGGCTGAGCCTCGTATTAACCATCTCAAGCCATTCATCAAGCTTTATGACACAGCAGGACATTCCGAAGGCATAGTCGTTGTAATCCGCGGGAAGCGTCATGAAATCTATGGACGAGCTGTCGAGCTTGAGCAGCTCAAGCCCGTACCAGACCATGTTGCCAACGGAAAGGTCGGTTATCACATAGTCCTTCCATATCTGGGCAAACTCGTTGACCTTCGCCGCGTTTCCTATCTGGAGGCACTGCTTTGCAAGCTCTTTCATGAAGGCCTGCTGCGTTGCAATGCGGTCAATATCCGCCCCCAGATACCCGGGTCCGTAGGGCGAATTTTCATTGTTCTGCCTAAACCGCACCACGCCGAGGGCGTTCTTTCCGTCCAGGTGCTGGTAGCCCGCTTCAAGGTGAATATGGAAGTCCTGAACCGGGTCGTCGTAATCCATGTTTACCGGTACGTTGAACCATACTCCTCCTATTGTATCCACTATTTTCTCAAAAGCTTCAATGTCGACGACCACATAGCTGTCCACAGTAAAGCCCAGCAAACTCTTAAGCTCTTCTCTGGCCTTATCCATGTTGTAGCCATTATGCGAATACAGGCCGTTAATCTTCTTATAGCTGCGGGATACGTTCACCAGCGTGTCCCTCGGGATGCTGACGACATTGAGTTTCCCGTTGACCGTGTCAAGAGCCCCGACAAGAATTGTGTCGGTGAGGTCCGCCTCATAATCCTTGCCCAAAATGGCAAAGGTGTAGAACCCGTCCTTTCTTGTATAGGTTACGACCGGCTTTTCGGTAGGCTTCACCGAAGGATTCGGCGTCACGGCGCTGGACGGCGTCGGGGTCGGGTTAACCGGCGTGGGAGGCCGTACAATAATCTTCCATGCAATAAAAATTGCGGCTAAAACAATCACCGCAACTGACAGCGCGATAATTCTTCTTCGCCTTTTTTTTCTTTGATAGTTCTCTATTATCGCGTCGATATGCGCGCGCTCCTCCGGAGTTTTCCTGTGCGGCATATCGTCAGCGCTTACATCCTTAATTACCTGTGTGTCCTCCGACATAACATCTTTGTCGGGTTTTCTTGATTTTCTGTTTCTGTCATTATTTCCGGACAGCTTCATTATGCTTTAATGCTCCTTTTTAGATACTCTATTGCCAACAGAGTATTAGGATGAGGAATTTGCCCTTCTTCTTTAACGCTTTCAATACTCATTTCGAGCCCCATAAGCACAGCCTTATCCAAATCAGTATACGCGGTCCGCCTCAAAACATCGACTCCCGGAAAATTCCGTCCGGGCTCTATGTAATCGGCGATATAGATAATTCTTTCAAGCAAGGACATGCCGGGACGGCCCGTCGTATGCCATTTTATGGCATCGCAGACCTGCTCCGGCATTCCGAATATATCCCTGGCTATCGCGGCTCCCGTCTTTGAGTGCAGGAGCTTGACATTACTGGATTCGGCGGTATCTGTCATAATATCATATTTTTTACATAATATCAACTGTTCATTTAATGTGAGTTTTTTTGTTATGTCGTGCAGTATCGCGGCGCTCCTCGCGTCGTCCTCATCGGCGCCCCAGCGCGCAGCTAAGCTCACGGCCTCCTGCTCGCAGCCAAGAACATGAGGTGTCCGACTTGCGCTGAGCATCGCCGTTGCTTTCTCGCGCAGCCAGTCAAAATCAGGCTTTACGCCGTAGAGCCTGTTTTTAACAATGAAAGCATACACGTCCTCGTTGAGATACTCCCTGCCCTCTCTTTGCTTTAGAAGCTGACGAAGCTGGCTCGAGGAAATATCTATTGCGCTATTGTGTGCAAAGACTATTTCCACGCCGTATTTTTCTTCAAGATTTTTCGCGCAAAGCTCGATGTCGGACTTGTCGCTGTGCCTTGAAAGGGCGCATATGGATATATTCTTAACAAGCCAGTCGATACTCCTCCAGCTTTCAAAGGTGCAGAGCATATCATTCCCCATCAGGAGCCAGAATTCGGCTCCCGGGTAGAGCTTTTGAAGCTCTTTTATCGTATCGGCGGTGTAGCTTATGCCTCCGCGGCTTATCTCTATATCTGAAACTTCGACGCTTTCCATGCCCTTCGACGCGAGCTTCAGCATTTCAAGCCTTGTTTCGGCAGAAGCAGAGCTTTCAGGCAGCTCCTTGTGCGGCGGATTGAGGGTGGGAATGAAAATCAGCTTGTCAAGACCCAATCTCTCAACCGCAAGCCTTGCCGCCTCCGTATGGCCGATATGGACGGGATTGAAGGTTCCTCCAAAAAGGCCGATTTTTTCTGTTTTGGAAAATGCCACGCTTAGACCCCCGTAATCTAACTTAAACAAGCTCTATGCCCGGCTTTTCTTCGTTCCTCTTATAGAGCACAAATCTGCTGCCAATTACCTGTACGGGCTCGGACCGGGTAAGCCTGGCAAGCTCGTCGCAAGCCTCGCGCGCCGTGAGCATCGAATTTTCAAGCACGCGGCATTTTATAAGCTCCCTTGCCTTGAGCGCACCCTCGGCCTGCTTTACCACATTCTCCGTGATGCCGCCCTTGCCGATATGCACAATTGTGTCCTCGGAATTTGCAAGTGCACGGAGCTGTGCTCTCTGTTTGCTAGTCAGCATATATAATCTCCCATTATTGTCATATTGTGTATATTCTTTTGAGTTCTTCCTTTAAATTATTCAGGGCTTTTGCCCTGTGAGATATTTTATTTTTCTCCTCGGCGCTCATTTCGGCCATAGTCACACCAAACTCGGGCAGATAGAACACCGGGTCATAGCCGAAACCGCCGCTGCCCCTCGGCTCTTTTAGTATAAGCCCTG
Source organism: Clostridiales bacterium (assembly GCA_012838345.1). Classification (GTDB taxonomy): domain Bacteria; phylum Bacillota; class Clostridia; order Oscillospirales; family Oscillospiraceae; genus DUPK01. The sequence continues at coordinate 10,027 of DUPK01000011.1, forward strand.
TGCACTCGCCCTTCGTAACGATTCTCCTGCCGTCCGGAAAGACGCAGGCAATCATGGAGACAAAGCTAGCCGAGCGGTTGTCTGTGTCCTCCATATTACGAAGCAAAAACTCTATGCGCTCGGCGTCGGTCTTACACTCCTCGCCTCCGTAGCGGGCCGAATATATGCCCGGTTCCCCGCCCAAAGCGTCAACCATCAATCCAGAGTCGTCGGCAACTGCGGGGAGGCCCGTTGCTTCCATTACGGCTGTGGCCTTGAGCACAGCGTTCTCCTCGAATGTGCTGCCCGTCTCCTCGACCTCTATATTCACTCCGGCTTCGGCCTGAGAAATCACCTCAAGACCGAGCTCGGAGAGTATTTCCCGCATTTCTTTAAGCTTCTTTATGTTGTTGCTTGCAAGTACGAATTTCATATTTACCTCAACAGTGCGTTAACAAATTCGCGGGGCTCAAAGTCTATAAGGTCGTCCACCTGCTCGCCCACTCCCACGTAGCGCACGGGCAGTCCGAGCTCGTCCGCTATGGCAAAAACTATGCCTCCCTTTGCGGTACCGTCGAGCTTTGTCAGAACAAGCCCGGTAACTCTCGCCGCCTCTCTAAACTGCTTTGCCTGAATAAGACCGTTCTGTCCGGTGGTGGCGTCAATCACAAGCAGGGTCTCCCTGTCCGCTCCGGGCAGCTCCCTGTCGATTATGCGGCTTATCTTGTTCAGCTCGTTCATCAGGTTTTGCTTGTTGTGAAGCCTGCCCGCCGTGTCGCATATTATTATATCAACCTCTCTGGCCTTCGCCGCGGAGATTGCATCAAAAACGACTGCTCCGGGATCCGAGCCTTCCTCGTGTCGCACAATATCGGCTCCCGACCTCCCGGCCCATTCGGAAAGCTGCTCGGCCGCCGCCGCGCGGAAGGTGTCGCCGGCGCAGAGGAGCACGCGCTTACCCTCCTTTGTAAAACGCGCGGCGAGCTTTCCTATGGTCGTTGTCTTTCCTACGCCGTTTACACCTATCATCAGTATAACCGAGGGTTTGGTATTTAAGCTTATCCCTTCGCCACTTGATATCAATATTTCAAGAAGTATCTCGGACAGCGCCTCGCGCAGTTCTTCCGGACCGCGGAGCCCCCTCTGTTTTGTGAGCTCGCGAAGCTTATCAACGCAGCGCATCGCAAGCTCCGCACCGAGGTCCGCCATGATGAGTGTTTCCTCAAGCTCTTCAAAAAACTCCTCATTGGCGCCCGTAAAGGAATCAAACATGCTCTGGAGCTGTGTCGAAATATTCTTTCGGGTCTTGGAAAGTCCCTGCTTTATTTTATCAAAAAAAGCCATAATTTTACCTCTATGCAGTCAGAATTTCTTTTTCCACCTCGTCAAGGTCCACACTTAGTATCTTTGATACCCCCTGCTCCTGCATCGTAACCCCGTAGAGGGTGTCCGCCTCCTCCATCGTGCCGCGCCTGTGCGTGATAACTATAAACTGCGTTTTTACGGACATGCGGCGCAGGTATTCGGCAAAGCGCTGGACGTTGGCCTCGTCGAGGGCGGCCTCTATCTCGTCCAGGACGCTGAAAGGGGTGGGCTTGACTTTCAATATCGCAAAAAAGAGCGCTATGGCGACGAAGGCCTTCTCCCCGCCCGAGAGAAGCGTCAGGGTCTTGAGCGATTTTCCGGGCGGCTGCACCCTTATCTCTATGCCGCAGTTTAGCAAATCGTCCTCGTCCTCAAGCTCAAGGGATGCACGCCCTCCGCCGAAAAGCTCGACAAAGGTCTCCTTGAAGCGCTCGTTGATGGCCTCAAACTCCCTTTTGAAGATGCTCTTCATTTCCGAGGTTACGTCTGCTATTATATGCTCAATTTCGCTCTTTGCCTTCTCTATATCGTCCCTTTGACTTGTAAGGAATTCGTAGCGCTCGCTGACGCGCTCGTATTCCTCAATCGCGCCGAGGTTTGGCGTTCCGAGAGCGCTTATCTCGCGCCTTAGCTCCGCTATGCGGCGCTGGGCCTTGGGCAGGCTTTCAATTTCGCAGCGAACGCTCTCAGCCGAGCTGCGGCCAAGCCCGTAATTGTCCCAGAGCTTGTCCACAATCTGCTTTTCCTCCATCTCGGCGGCGAGCTTCTTCTGCTCAAGACGCGAAAACTCCTTTTCAAGATTGAGAATATCGCGGTTCTTTTCCTGGCTTTCCTTTTCTACCCTCTCGCGCTCGGATTCAAGCCCGAACCTTAAGTTAACCGTTTCTGTGAGACGTTTTTTGCTTTCAGCGATTTTGCCTCGTAGCTCCGTTTGGCGCTTTTCCTTGTCGCCGAGCTCCGAGACTATCTGCTCGTTTTGAGCCTTCAGCTCGTCTATCTTAAGCGCTCTCTGCGCCCTGTCTCCCGTCATTGCTTCTTGCAGGCCCTCAAGCTCGGTTATTGCCTGCTCCGTCGCAAGACGCTCGGCTTCAAGAGATGCCTGCTCTGTCCGTATGGCCGAGAGCTTTTCGGAAAGTGAGGCGGCAAGCGAAATTAGCTCGTCCCTGCCGCGCATAAGCTCCTCGGCCTGCGCCTTGTGCTCCAAGGCCAGCCTTTCGTGCTCCGCTAAGGCCTCTCTTGTGTGCTTTATTTCGCCTTCGCACTTTTCCTCGCGTTCGGATATGTTTTTAATATTCTGTCTTAAATTCTCACAGTTTTCGGAAAGAGTTGATATGAGCAAGCTGTGCTGGGATAGCTCTGACCCGGCCTTGAGTATTGCATCCTCAAGGCGCCTTTTCTCTGCCTCGGCAAGCTCCATTTCGTATCTGACTGCGTTTAGCTCGCGTTCGGCTTCGGCATATTCCTTTTCCACTGCCGAGATGTCCGCCAGGAGCCTTTTTTCCTGCTCTTTAAGGCGTATTATCTCATTTGCCCTTGAAAGTATTCCCGCGCTTTTCGAGGCGCTGCCGCCCGTCATAGAGCCGCCGGCGTTTATCACCTGTCCGTCAAGCGTGACTATCCTGAAGCGGTGCGAACACTTTCTTGCAAGGGCAATCGCGCAGTCCATATCCTCCACGACGACCGTCCTGCCGAGCAGGTTCAGCATTATCTGCTCATATTTTTTGTCGTAGGATATAAGGCTAAACGCGATACCCTCGAATCCTTCCTCTTTATCCAGTCCCCGTTCGCTGAGCAGGCTACCCTTAATCGCCGTGAGAGGCAGGAAGGTAGCCCTGCCTCCGTCCCTGCACTTTAAAAGTGCTATCGCAGCCTTTCCGTCCTCTTCGCGGTCAACTACAATGCTCTGCATGGAAGCGCCGAGGGCAGTCTCAATGGCGAGCGCGTACTTGTCGCCCGTCTTTATAAGGTTTGCTATAGGGCCGTGGATTCTCTTCAGAGTGCCCCTTGAGCTCTCCTGCATGACTATTCTGACCGCTTTTGAATAACCCTCGTACTCCTTTTCCATCTCGGAGAGCATCGCTATGCGCGAACCGAGGGTGTTTATCTCGAGCTTTAGCTTGCTTCTTTTGTCGGCAAGCGCCCCGGCCTTCTTTTGCCTTGTGGAAAGCAGCATGGAGCGCCCGTTAATGGCGTTTGAAAGGGCCTCGGCCTCTTCCTTTTGAGCCTTTAATTCGGTCTCTCTCCCGGCGAAAAGCAATTTTTCGTTTTCGAGCCTATCAAGCGCCTGACTTAGCTCCTGTCTTAAAGCCTCGCCCCTGTCGCAGAGCTCCTGAAGCGTGGATGCAAGCGCCGAGAGCCTCTCTCGCGCTTCCGCAGCAAGCTCCCTTTCCCGCTGCTCGAGCTTTAGTAGCTCCTCGACCTTTAAAGATAGCTCGTCGGCGGACGCGCTCGTCTGTTCCGAGTCGCTCAGGAAAGCGTTCATCTCGGAATTAAGCTCTTCCTTCTTCGCTTCGATAAGCGCAATGCGGCTCTTTCGCTGCTGAATCTGCTCCGACAGGGCACCTGCCCTGCCCTCGTGTTCGGCGAGCTCTGATTTAAGCTGCTCAATGCTCTCAAAATTGTTCCTAAGGTTTGTGTTCAATACGGCAATGGCGCTGTCAAGCTCTGCCGCCGCGGCCTCAAGCTCCGAAATTTCACCGCGTAAGGCTTCGGCCTCGACATCCTTTTCGCGCATACGCTCGGTAATGCTCTCGGTTTTTTTGTACAGCTCCTGCATACGGGTATGCTCCATGTCGAGCTGCTGCCTTGCGGCCGTGAAATCCTGCTCGAGCTTCATTGTCGAGAACTTGAGCTTCTCAAGCGAATCGAGCCATACGGAGACCTCAAGCGTCCTCAGCTCGTCCCGCAAAAACAGATACTTTTTTGCAACCTGTGCCTGCTCGCGCAGCGGCCCTACCTGCAGCTCAAGCTCTGAAATCTTGTCGTTGATGCGCAGCAGGTTTTCATTGGTGCGCTGAAGCTTGCGCTCGGCCTCTTCCTTGCGGTGGCGGTACCGGGAAATGCCCGCCGCCTCCTCGAATATCTCGCGCCTGTCGGTGCTCTTTTCGGACAGGATATTGTCTATTTTGCCCTGCCCGATAATTGAATAGCCCTCTTTGCCGAGGCCGGTATCCATGAAAAGCTCATGGATGTCCTTAAGTCTGACCTGTTGCTTGTTTATGTAGTATTCGCTCTCTCCGCTTCTATAGTAGCGCCTTGTCACCATAACTTCGGAGCCCTCGACTTCAAACAGCCCGCTGCTGTTGTCTAGGATTAGCGAAACCTGGGCAAAGCCGAGCTGGGCGCGCTTCTCCGTTCCTCCGAAGATGACGTCCTCCATTTTGCCGCCGCGCAGTGTCTTTGTGCTCTGTTCGCCCAAGACCCAGGAAACGGCGTCCGAAATATTCGATTTTCCGCTCCCGTTTGGCCCGACTATAACCGTTATGGGCTTTTCGAAGGTCAGCCTTGTCTTTTCGGGGAAAGATTTGAACCCCTGTATTTCAAGCGCCTTTAAATACACAATATACACTCCCTGCGGTCAAATGGTATACTTTATATAGTATATCTCCTTTTAAACCGCCTTTCAAGAAATTATTGCAGAATTATGACGAATTTGCCAGCGGGAAGTTCTGTTTCGCGCACAATTACCGATTTCAGGTTAAATTCCTGCATAAGCGCATTTATATTCCGGCGCTTTTGCCCGGTCATAAGGGAAACACAGCCCCTGTTAACACCCAGAACAATCTCGCCGCCGTGCTTCGATGTAGAAATAAGCTCCCTTGCGAGATTCAAATAAAACTCGGAGCGCACAAGCTCGCCCAGGGCGGGGTGGTAGGCGCCGCCCGCCGCCTCGCCGCCTGAGAGCTCGTCCGAGGGGTTGAGCCCGAAACGGATAACGGGTATGCCCGCCCCGGTAAAGATTTCATACAGCTTCGCTCCGAGCCTGACGGCGTCTTCGACCGTATGCTCTCTGTACCTCCCCGCTTTCCAGAGATTATATAGCGCGGTGTCGCGTAGGATAACCGTAGGATAAACCCTGACGCCGTCCGGCGAGAGAGAAGCAAGCTTCCTTACCGTTTCCATCGCCTTTTCCTCCGTGTCGCCGGGCAGACCGGTCATCATCTGCAGAATGAGATTAAAGCCATGCTCTTTTATAAGTCTTGACGCGCACTCGGTGTCGGCGGCGGTATGACCTCTGCCCGAGGCTTTGAGCACGCCCTCGTCCATCGACTGCGCGCCAAGCTCTATCGTTTTCACCCCATAGCTTTTGAGCCGTTCAAGGCAGTGCAGGTCCACCGCGTCGGGCCTAGTCGAGAGTCTTATCTCCCCTACCCTGCCCGACTCAATAAACGGCTGGGCGGCTTCGAGAAGCTCAGTCTGCTCATGTTCCGGAATTGCCGTAAAGCTGCCCCCGTAGAAGGCAAGCTCCGCGGGCCTGTCCTCGGGAATCTTTTTTAGGGCTTCCTCGACTGCGGCTTTCACCGTTTTGGCAGTTGCAGGCTTAAGCTCACCCGAAATCTTGCGCTGATTACAGAATACACAATCGTTGTGGCAGCCGAGGTGCGGTATGAAAACGGGGATGATAAACCTTTTCGGGCTCATAGCTCGTTGTTCTCCAACGCGCTCTTCGCGGCCGCCTGCTCGGCCTCCTTTTTGCTCCTGCCGCTGCCGATGCCTATGCGCCTACCGTTCAGCAGAACCTCGGCTACAAAGGATTTGGCGTGGTCCGGCCCGCTTTCTGCTATAATCCCGTAGGAAAGCTGATTGCCGCTTTTGCGCTGGACAATCTCCTGCAGCGTGGTCTTGTAGTCGCTGCTTGTTTTTTTCAGTCCTTCGGACAGCGGGGGAAGTATAAACTTACGAACAAAGGCGTCGGCCTCTTCCTTCCCTCCGTCAAGGTAAATGGCGGCAAGAATAGCCTCGACGGCGTCAGCCAAAATGGAGGGGCGCTCTCTCCCCCCTCCGCTCTCCTCGCCCTTGCCGAGGCGCATATACGCTCCAATCCCCAGGCCTTTCGCCACCTGATAAAGGCTCTGCTCGCAGACGAGCTCCGCGCGAAGCCTGGTCATCTCTCCTTCCGGGAGCTCGGGGTATTCGCGGTATAGGTGACTGGCAACTGCCATCCCCAGAATGGAGTCACCCAAAAACTCCAGGCGTTCGTTGTGCCCGTTGCGCGATAGCCTGTTCTCGTTTGCATAGGAGCTGTGCGTAAGAGCTGTTAATAGCAGCTCCTTGTTCTTAAAGCTGTATCCGATACTCTTTTCAAGACTGTTAATGCCTTATCACCCTATCGTATATTTTTGGGCGGGACCTATGCCCGCCCAAGCCTCTTTTATTCTATCCTCTCCGAAATATAGCGGACTACATCACCTACGGTAACAAGTTTTGATATGTCCTCCTCGCTAATTTCGGTAATGTCGAATTCTTCCTCAAGAGCCATTGTAAGTTCAACAATGTCGAGAGAATCGGCGCCGAGATCGTCCACAAAAGATGTTTCGAGCGTTATCTCATCTTCGTCCACCATAAACTGTTCTGCCAGTAGTTCTTTTAACCTGGAGAAAACCATCTAATCACCTCTACAGGAAATGATATTCACGTCACACGCGTTTGTCAACTGATTTATTCCTAAATCCTCCGATTAATTCTATTCCTGTCCGGTTTTTATATCCCACATTTTATCCTGAATATCCTCTATAATTCCTGCGGATGCGATTTGCGCCGCCTGCCTTATCGCGTTTGAAAAGGCTATCGCGTTGGACGAGCCGTGCGCCTTAATCACCGGCTTTGACACGCCGAGGAACAGCGTACCCCCAACCTCGGTGTAATCCAGTCTTTTTTTAAACTCCTTTACCGGGGCTTTAACAAGCGCGGCGGCCAGCTTCGTAAATACACTTTGGAGGAAAATCTCCTTAAACCCGTCCACTATGAATTTGGCGGTACCCTCGATTGCTTTCAGCAGTATATTGCCCGTAAAGCCGTCGCATACGACCACATCGGCCACGCCATCAAGCACGTCCCGCGCCTCTATGTTCCCGATAAAATTCAGGCGCTCCTTCTCCTTTTGCTCCATAAGCAACCGATATGCCTCGCGCTGCAGCTCCCCGCCCTTTGAAGGCTCGGTACCGATGTTCAAGAGCCCTACGCGGGGTCCCGGCTTTTTCAGGACGTTTGCAACATAGCAGGAGCCCATATAGGCAAACTGCAGAAGGTACTCCGGGGTGCACTCTACGTTGGCCCCGCAGTCTATAAGCAAACAGCCGCCGTTTTTGGTGGGCAGGACCGGCGCAAGAGCCGCGCGGCGCACACCTCTTATACGCTTTACAATCAAAGTCGCGCCCGATAAAAGTGCCCCCGTGCTTCCGGCAGAAACAAGGGCGTCACCCTTACCCTCCTTTAGGAGGTTGAGAGCCACGGTCATAGACGAGTCCTTTTTCGTCCTGATGGCGGTGGAGGGGTCGTCTTCCATGTCTATAACTTCCGAGGCATATGCAATTTCTATGCCCTTGGGCAGCTTTTTTATGCCCCATTCGTCCAGACATTCGAGTATTTCTTCACCGCGTCCGACCAGAGTGATTTCAAGCTTATGCTCCCTGGCCGCCCAGATAGCTCCGAGCACCGCTTCACGAGGGGCAAGGTCCCCGCCCATTGCGTCAACTATTATCTTCATCTCGATCTCCCTCCCCGGCTGTGCCGACTCTAGAGGCTATGCCTTCTATGATTGTCAGCGAGCGCCCGGATATTTCCAGATTTTTGTTCCTCTTGCCCTTGACCCTGTAGCCAAGAGGAGCAATAATACCGAAATTAACATTCATAGGCTGGAAATCCACAACGGTCTCATCGCTCACATATTGCGCCAGCGCGCCGATTGCCGTCTCCCTGGGAAAGTCAGCCGGCGGCTTGCCGAGAAGCTCCAGTGCCGTTTCGATTCCGCAGAGAAGGCCCGACGCCGCCGACTCCACATACCCTTCGACGCCCGTTATCTGCCCGGCAAAGCGTATGCGCTTGTCCTGGCGCAGCCTATAAGCCTTATCCAGGAGCTTCGGGGAGTTTATATAGGTATTCCTGTGCATAACCCCGTACCGCACGAACTCCGCAGCCTTTAGCGCCGGTATCATTGAGAAAACCCGCTTCTGCTCGGGGAAGGCGAGGTGGGTCTGAAACCCGACCATGTTGTACAAGGTGCCCTCGGCGTTATCGCGCCTTAGCTGCACGACTGCATAGGGCTCCCTCCCGGTTCTGGGGTCAATGAGGCCGACAGGCTTTAACGGACCGTAGCGGAGCGTATCCTCTCCCCTTCGCGCCATCACCTCTACGGGCATACAGCCCTCGAAAACGCTCGCGTCCTCAAAGCCGTGCACCGGCGCCTCCCGCGCAGCTATAAGCTCCTTCCAAAAGCTCAGGTACTCTTCCTTTGTCATGGGGCAGTTTATATAGTCCGGCGTGCCCTTGTCATAGCGGGATGCGAAAAAGGCGCTCTCCATGTCTATGCTCTCCCTCGTCACTATGGGGGCGGCCGCATCAAAGAAGTTGAGGTACTTCTCTGAAGGGAAAAGCTCGTTTATGCTTTTAGAGAGAGCGTCGGAGGTTAGAGGTCCGGTTGCAATAATAACGATGCCGTCCGGGATTTCCGTTACCTCGCGCTCTATTATCTCAATATTGCGGTGGCTCCTAATCTTTTCGGTCACCATGGCGGAAAAGCCTGTCCTGTCAACGGCCAGGGCGCCTCCCGCCTCAATCCTCGTTAAGTCGGCGCACTCCATTATAAGGGAGCCCAGGCCGCGCATCTCCTCTTTGAGAAGCCCGACGGCGTTGGTTAGCTCGTTGCTTCTCAGAGAGTTTGAGCAAACCAGCTCGGCAAAGTCCGCACTCACATGTGCCGGCGTCATCTTGTGCGGCTTCATCTCTATGAGCTTGACTTTTATTCCCCTAATAGCAAGCTGCCAGGCGGCCTCGCAGCCGGCGAGCCCGGCTCCCACAACAGTAATCTCAATCATGTATTATCACTTTTTTCCGCGGTTTTTGACGAGCTCTTCGAAGTTTTGGCTGACTTGTTCTCAGGCTTAGCCTCCTCCGCCGTTTCTCCCGCCGAATTTTCTGCCTTCGCCGCGGCCTTTCTGAAGCCGCCCCGCTTGTCCTCGGGTACGAATTTTGGGCAGGACTCGTTAATGCAGAAGGGCTTTTTATACCCCCTGCCGGATTTTTTGAACATTGTATTTCCGCATTCGGGGCAGTTGTCCTTCGTTGGGACGTCCCATGTCATGAAGCCGCATTCCTGGCCCTTTTCGCAGGCGTAATAGGCATAGCCCCTCTTGGAGCTGCGCTTGAGTATCCTCGAGCCGCATTTCGGACAGCGCCCGGGCATCTCTACAACGATAGGCTTGGTGTTGTTGCATTCGGGATAGCCCGGACAGGCGAGAAAGCGTCCGAAGCGCCCTGATTTTATGACCATGTTTCTGCCGCATTTTTCGCAAATCTCGCTCGAGACCTCGTCGGGCACCTTAATCCTTTCACCCTCAAGCGACTTTTCAGCCTTTTCTATGGTGTCTTTAAAGCCCTCATAGAATTCGGAGAGTACCGACTGCCAGCCAATCTTACCCTCCTCGATTAAATCGAGGCTGTCTTCCATGCGGGCAGTGAACTTTAAGTCCACAATATCCGTAAACTTATCCTTCATAAGTTTGGTAACGATTTCACCGAGCGGAGTGGGCCGCAGAGATTTCCCCTCACGAACGACGTATTCTCTGCTGATTATTGTGGACAGTATCGGCGCGTAGGTCGAGGGGCGGCCTATGCCCTTTTCCTCCATCGCCCGTATCAGAGTGGCCTCGGTGTACCTTGGAGGCGGCTGCGTAAACTTCTGCTCCTTGAGAATATCCTTAAGCTCTACCGTCTGCCCCTCCGCAAGCTCCGGCAAGGGCGATTCCTTCTCTTCCTCATCGTCTCGGCCTTCCTCATAGACAGCCGTATAGCCGTCGAATTTAATCGAGGAATAGGTTGCCTTGAATGTATACCCTGCCGACACCGCGTCTATCGAAACGCTGTCGTAAATGGCGTTTGCCATCTGGGACGCTAAAAACCTGCTCCATATAAGCCGGTACAGCTTATACTGCTCGGTCGTCAAATCCTTCCTTATACTGTCGGGCGTCAAGTTGACATTGCTCGGACGAATTGCCTCGTGGGCGTCCTGAGCGTTGCCCTTGGTCTTGAACTTTCGCGGCTGCGGCGGACAGTACTCGGAGCCGAAGCGCGATTTGATATAATCGCGGGCAGCACCCATGGCCTCCTCGGAAATCCTGAGCGAGTCGGTTCTCATATAGGTTATAAGACCCACGGCGCCCTCTCCGGCTATGTCCACGCCTTCGTAGAGCTGCTGCGCTATTGTCATCGTGCGCTTCGGCGTCATGCCAAGCTTGCGCGACGCCTCCTGCTGCAAAGTGGAGGTTATGAAAGGGGGCGCGGGAGATTTGGGCTTATCCGCGCGCTTAACATTCAGGATTACGAAGCTGTCATTTTTTACTGCGCTTATGACCTCGTTGACCTCGTCCTCGCTTTTTAGCTCCTGCTTTTGCTCGCCCTTCCCGTGGAAACGGGCGGAGAAAACGGTGCCCTGGGCCATGAGCTCGGCCGTGAGCGTCCAGTATTCCTCGGGACTAAAGGACCTTATCTCCTCCTCGCGGTCAACGACCATGCGTGTCGCGACGGACTGAACCCTTCCGGCGGACAGGCCACGCTTTATCTTACGCCACAAAAGCGGGCTTATCTTATAGCCCACGATGCGGTCAAGTATGCGCCTTGCCTGCTGCGCATTGACAAGGTTTAAATCAATCGGCCTCGGATTGTTGATGCTCTCGGTTACGACCTTCTTGGTTATTTCGTTAAAGGTCACGCGTAGAGCCTTTTCGTCGCTTAAATTCAAAAGCTCCTTGAGATGCCACGATATAGCCTCACCCTCCCGGTCAGGGTCGGTTGCGAGATATACTTTTTCGCTGTTCTGGGCCTCTCTCAAGAGCTGTTTTATCGTATCCTCCCGGCCTTTTATCGGCTTATAATCCGGCAGAAAGCCGTTTTCTATATCAACTCCGAGCTTGCTTTTCGGCAAGTCCCGCAGATGTCCTATCGAAGCTGCCACCTTATAGTCGCCGCCCAGGTATTTTTCTATTGTCCTTGCCTTTGCAGGCGACTCCACGATTACCAGGTTGGTTTTTGCCATAAATTTATGTCCTCATTTCTTACTTTCACTTTTATCTTTATCTTTCGAGACAATAAGCGTATAACGCCTTCCCCTCCCCGAAACTGCATAGCCCTTGATCTCCAAAGACGTCAGGGCTGAAAGAACCCGGCTCGGCTCACGTCCGCTTAAGTCTATTATATCGTCAATGTGCATATCCCGCTCGGTCATAACGGAAACAACGGAAAGCTCGTCCTCGCTTAAATTTTTCAGCTGTTCTTTTAAGTCAATATATTCCAGCTCTTCTGCGTTGTCAACCACTTTTTCTGTCGATTCCTGCAAAACCGGAACCGCCGAAGCGGTATTTTCGGGGACTTTCAACGCCTTATCGGCGGCTTTTGCGCTTGAATTTTCCGCGCCCGATTTTAATTTCTGCGGATATGCCGCTTCGTATTCACGAAGTATATCGTATCCCGACGTGACCGCCAGCGCGCAGTTGTCCTTCAGAAGCTCGTTTGAGCCCTTGCAGGCGGGCGAATCTATGTTTCCGGGCACAACGAACACATCCCTGCCCTGTTCAAGCGCCCTTGCGGCGGTAATCAGCGCCCCGCTCTTTTCCGGAGCCTCGACTACGGTAACGCCCACCGAAAGCCCGCTTATAATGCGGTTTCTGGCCGGGAAATTAGTTCTGGCAGGCATGGTCCCCGGCGGGTACTCGCTAATCAGCGCGCCCACCCGGGCGACGTCTTCCTGCAAGAGCCGGTTTTTTGAAGGATAGTAGATGTCAATTCCCGTACCAAGCACGGCCAATGGCCTGCCGCCCGCGCGCAGAGCGCCCATGATGGCCATCGTGTCTATGCCCTCGGCGAGCCCCGATACTATTATTCCCCCGCCCCTGGTGACCTCATAGGCTAGGCGCTCCGTAGCCCTGAGCCCGTAAGGGGTTGCACCCCTCGTGCCGACCATGGCGATAACCGCCTCCTCGTCTATCACGGGCAGGCGCCCCTTTATGTACAGCACTACCGGAGGGTCGTATATATTGGCGAGGCGCTGCGGGTAGTCGGCGTCATGTATGGTCATAATCCTTATGTCGAGCTCGTCGCAATCGCGCCAGATTCTCGACACCTTGTCCAAGCTCTTATTCTCAAGTGCGTCAAGCTCGGACTTTTCACAAATCCCTGACTCTAAATAATGCTTATCCCGCGCAAAATAAACGCTCTTGGGGCTCCCGAAATAATCTATCAGCTTATTTGCCGTCCTCGGGCCGATTCCATGCAGGGTTGAAAGCCACAGCCAGTACTTCAATACGGACATGACGAATCCCTCCGAGTTCTCTATCTGTAAAGCTCCCACATAATTATAGTTGCGGCCGCAGCCGCATTCAATGATTCGCAGGCGGGGTTCATCGGTATCGTTATTTTCTTGTCTGCCGCTTCAAAAAGCTCAGTGCTCAGGCCCTGCCCCTCGTTTCCTATCGCCACGGCTATCGGGCCTTGCTTGGGCAGTTCGGTGAGCCCTATACAGCCTTCGTCGAGCCCGGTCGCGTAAAGCGGTATTTTGGCCTCGCTGAGCCTCTGGAGCAGTTCATCTCTGCTTAGCTGTATAACCTTTTGCCTGAATATTGCGCCCATCGTGGCCCGCACCGCCTTCGGGTTATATGGGTCGGCGCAGGAACCCGTGAGCAAGACGGCATCAATCATAAAGGCATTTGCGGTTCTGATTATAGTTCCGACGTTTCCGGGGTCCTGGAGGTTTTCAAGTATGATGTGGCGGCCGGGGTCTATCGACCTGTCCTGCTCCGGTATGCGGCAGGAAAAAACAATATCCGGTGCACTGTCCATAGGCGCTATGCTTTCAAGTATATCCTTCGGCACCCGTGCACAGCGGACACCTTCCGGAACCTCAGGCTCCTTTCCCGAAAAAAGCACCGCCGTTATCGGAGCCGAACACTTGAGCGCCTCCTCATACAGTTTATGGCCCTGACAGAGGTATTCTCCGCACCCGTAGCGGTAACCCCTGTCCGCCCCCAGCTTTTTCAGGTGCATTACAAGCGGGTTTCTCCTGCTCGTCAGCGTTTCCATAAAACCTCCAGCTTAATTAAAAACCCAAAGAGCCGCAGCACGGAAAGCTTTTTTCGTCTGCGGCTCGTGTCCGAAAGTATTTTGTTGCTGTGCTCGGCCCCCTTCATCGCCGCATGAGACTAAAGGTGCTTAATCGCCCGCAACAACTAGTCCTCCAGGGGCTTCATCGTCGGGAACAAGATTACATCCCTTATCGAATCGCTGTTTGTCAGCATCATTACAACGCGGTCTATTCCTATGCCGAGGCCGCCAGTGGGAGGCATGCCGTACTCGAGGGCGTTAATGAAGTCCTCGTCCATCATGCCCGCCTCCTCGTCTCCTGCCGCCCTGAGCTCCACCTGGCGGCGGAAACGCTCCTTCTGGTCAACCGGGTCGTTAAGCTCCGAAAAAGCGTTGCCCATCTCGCTTCTGCAAATAAACAGCTCAAAGCGCTCGGTAAGCCTCGGGTCTTTCTGGCTTTTTTTGGCAAGCGGCGACACTTCCACCGGGTGGTCTAGAATAAACGTGGGTTGTATGAGCTTGGATTCTACCAACTGGTCGAAGCACTCGTAGAGCAGGTTGCCCCAGGTCTTTTCCTTGGGCAGCTCAATATTAAGGGACTTTGCGGCCTCAAGCGCCTCTTCATCGGTGTTAATCGACATAAAGTCGACGCCAGTATGCTGCTTTACCGCCTCCGCCATCGTAATGCGGGGCCAGCCGGGTGTGAGATTGATATTATAGCCCTGCCACTCAAGCTCGTATGTTCCAAGTATCTCCTTTGCCGCCGAGGACAAAAGCTCCTCAAACAGGTCCATCATGTCGTGGTAGTCGGCATATGCCTGATAAAGCTCGACCGATGTGAACTCGGGATTGTGCTTGGTGCTCATCCCCTCGTTTCTGAAAATGCGCCCTATCTCGTAAACCCTGTCCATACCGCCCACTATGAGGCGCTTGAGATGAAGCTCTGTGGCAATGCGCATATACATTGTAAGATTGAGCGCATTGTGGTGGGTCACAAAGGGCCTTGCGTTTGCCCCGCCGCTTATGGTGTTGAGCACGGGTGTCTCCACCTCGATATACCCGCGGCTATCGAGGTAGTCTCTAATGTGCTTTATAAATTTACTTCTGATTTCAAAATTTCGCTTGACCTCCGGATTTACAATGAGGTCGACATACCTCTGGCGGTATCTCAGCTCCTGATTTGTTAGTCCATGGAATTTCTCAGGCAGGGGCTGAAGAGATTTTGTAAGGAGAGTGACCGATTTTACGTGAACCGAAATCTCCCCCCTGCGGGTGCGGAACACTATGCCCTCCACTCCTATAATATCGCCAATATCCCATTTCTTAAAATCCGAGTAGCAGCTCTCGCCGAGGTCACCAATCGTTATATAAAGCTGTATGCGGCCTTTTGAATCCTGCAGGTCGCAGAAGAATGCCCTGCCCATGTCGCGCTTTGACATAATGCGCCCGGCCAGCGATACAGTCTGATTCTCCATGGTTTCGTAATTGTTTTTAATGTCGGTGGAGTAAGCGTTAAACTTAAACTTAGTAATCGCGAAGGGGTCGCGTCCCTCATCCTGCAGTTTTTTCAGCTTGTCTCTTCTTATCTGCAATATCTCAGACAGGTTCTCTTCCGTCTGCTGAGCCTCCATGATATTGTCCTCTGTCATCAGGAGCCCTCCTAACTATAAAATTTTATCCTATTGAATATCAAGTATCTCAAAATTAAGCGTCCCGGAAGGAGCTTGCACAGTAATCCTATCGCCCTTTTTGCGGCCTAAGAGAGCGGCACCGAAGGGGGATTCGTCGGAAATCTTTCCCTCCATGGGGTTTGCTTCCTGGGAACCGACAATTTTGAAAACCTGCTCCTCGTTTAAGTCCAGGTCGCGTACGGTGATTTCGCTGCCCATTACGATTTTACCATCAGCCTTTATTTCTTCTATAATCTCGGCGTTTTCCAAGAGATTTTTAAGCTCGGCAATTTTCGAATACAGCTTTCCCTGCTCGGTTTTCGCCTCGTCATATTCACTATTCTCAGACAAATCGCCGAAGCTGCGCGCCTCACGAATCTGGTCGGCAACTTCCCTCTCCCTTACAGTCTGGAGATATTCCAGCTCCTCCACGATTTGATTGTAGCGTTCGGCACTCATTTTATACTTAACTTCTTTAACCTCTTTTGCCACACTGCTCACCCTTTCAAAATAGGATATACTGCAAACAATAATTAATATTGAACTCGGTATTTGGGTATTATATTAACTTTGGTATGGTCTGTCAAGTGTGACTGCGTCGACAAAAATTAAAATAAAAAATTTCATAAAACTCTCTGCCGCTTTTGCCGGCAGAGAGTTTTATGCTTTATTAGTCAATAATATTACCACCAGGGGATATAATCGTCGCCAAAGAACTGAAGCGGGTCTACGCGCGAGCCGTTTTCCATAATTTCAAAATGAATATGAGGCCCCGTAGAATAGCCCGTAGAGCCGACAAGGCCTATTACGTCGCCCTGATATACATATTCTCCTTCGTCAACCCAAATCTCACTCATGTGAGCGTAAAGCGTATACCTGTCGTCGCCGTGATACAGCATTACATAGTAACCGTAGGACGAACTGTAGGTCGCGGTTACAACCTCTCCTGAGTCAGAGGCCAAAATGTCCGTACCGTAGCTTGCGCCTATATCAATTCCATTATGCATACGCCAAGTGTATATAATTGGGTCCTCTCTCATGCCGTATGGAGAGGTGACGTATTTGCTTGAGTTAGAAGGCCATATGTAGCGTCCTGTCGAGGAGACTATACCGCCGCCCTGCTGCTGGCGCTGGCGCTCGAGTTCCCTCGTCATCTCAAGAATCTTCTGGGCAAGTTCCTGCTCGGCGGCTTCGGCTTCTTCAATCAACTGGGCGTTCTGGGCGATATTATTCTCCAAATCCGCTATTAGTTGAACGGCCTGGGTTATCTGGCTGTCAAGCTCGGCGGCCTTTTCCTCCTGCAGGGTTTTGGCCGCAACCAGCCCGTTTTTCATTTCTTCAAGCTCATTCTTTTTATTATTCGCCTCAGCCTGAGCCTTCTGGTAGGATTTTATGACCTGTTCGTCACTCTCCATTATCTCGGAAATAAAATCCAGCCTGCTGAGCAGGTCCCCGAAATCCTTCGCGCCGAACAAAATGGCAAGATATGAAATCTCCCCATTTTCCTCCATGGCTCTTACGCGCCTTTTAAAGAGCTCACGCTGCCTTTCCTCGTCCTGAAGCGCCGCCTGATACTCATCTTCCTTTATGGCTATGAGATTTTCGTATGTAGCTATCTGAGTGCTTAAGTTGGCTATCTCCTGCCTTGTCAGCTCAGCTTGCCTGTCCAAAATCTCCTTCCGATCGAGTATCGCCGCTCTTTCATATTGGGCGGAATCGAGCTTTGCCTGTATTTCCTCCTGCTGTTGCTTAATCTGCGCCTGCTGCTGCTGGAGCTGATACAGCTCGCTTTCCGACACCGCGCGGGCGTTCAGTGGCTTTAGCAGCACCGTGAGTATCGGCACCAAGAGAATCAGCACCAGGAGCACGGCAATCAGGGTTATAAATCTCTTTTGTTTTTTCATTATAACCTCCATCAGACCTTCAAGTATTTGCGGATAACGGTCAGGCTGCCGCCGATGCCTACTATAAAACCAGTGGCTACAAATATTCCGAGCAGAGGCAGTGCGATTGTTGCAAAACTCATGGCCTCGATAAGCTGCATGGTTGCCGACTTGTCTATTTGAACAACCACGAACTCATATATGCCCCACTGGATTAAGAACGCGACCAGCGAACCAAAAAGCCCCAGCAAAAGACCCTCGAACACAAAGGGCCACCTAATAAAACCATTGGTCGCTCCGACCAGTTTCATTATCGCAATCTCTTCTCTTCTGTCGAAGGTCGTCAGCTTTATCGTATTTGCCATTATGAACATGGAGACAACAAGGAGAATTAAAATAATTGTCAGTGAGACAACTCCCACCACGCGGCTGATGGCCACAAAGCCTTCGGAAATCTCAAGGTGGGCGTTAACCTTCGCGATGCCGTCGATTTCTACGAGCCTTGTTTGAGTATCGGCCATAAACTCAATATCGTCAAGGTAAACCATATACCTGTGGCGCAGTACCGTAGGCTCAAGGTCGGAAAAAAGATCGTTTTCCTCCTCGTCAAATCCGGAGAGGTACTTTGCGAAAGCGTCGTCTCTTGAAACGAAAACCGCGTTGGATACGTTGTCTATAGACTCAATTCTGGCTTCAAGAGCCCTGGCCTCCTCGTCTGTCAGCGCTTCATCGACGAAGGCCACAACCTGGTTTTCTGACTCCCATTCCTCTATCATGTTGTTTACGTTGAGAACAAGCAGTGTAAAGCTGCCCATTATGATAAGGCAGGCAACTATGACACAAACGGAGGCAAAGGACATAAAGCCGTGGCTGAATATGCTTCCTAAGCCTTCCCGAAAGAAATAACCAAAATTGTTACGACTCATAATTGTAGTACCCGTCCATTCCGTCGCTGATAACCCTCCCGCCGTCTATGGCTATAACCCTCTTAGAGAAGCGGTTTACAAGCTCTCTTTCGTGCGTAACGACGAGCACCGTTGTCCCTAGCTTATTAATCCTCTCTAAAAGCATCATTATCTCAAGACTGCGCGCAGGGTCGAGGTTGCCGGTGGGCTCGTCCGCAATTATCAGCTTTGGATTGTTTACCAGCGCCCTTGCGATAGCCACACGCTGCTGTTCACCGCCCGAGAGCTCTTCCGGCTTCCTTCTCGTTCTAGTGTCAAGTCCGACAAGCTCCAGAACATAGGGTACCCTGCGTTTAATCTCTCTGTTCGAGGCGCCTATAACACGCATTGCAAAGGCCACGTTTTCATAGACCGTTTTGTTTGCAATAAGCCTGAAATCCTGGAAAACAACACCTATGGTACGCCTTAGATAGGGCATCTGGGAAGGTTTAATGGACTCCATATCAAAGCCGTTTACATGGATGCTGCCTACTGTGGGGGCTATCTCTCCCGTCAGCAGCTTTATTATTGTCGATTTTCCCGAGCCGGAGGGGCCCACAAGAAACACAAACTCTCCGTCATCAATTGTCGCCGTAATGCCTTTAAGCGCCTTGGTGCCGTTCTCGTATGCCTTGCAAACATTTGTCATACGAACCATGGATTACAAAACCTCCAAAGGGATATTCTACTTAACGCCCTGAGAGTTAAGATATTTATTAACCATTAGGGCGACCTTGAACACAATTGCATGGTCAAACTCACGAAGGTCAAGACCAGTAAGTTTCTTTATCTTTTCTAACCTGTAAACAAGAGTGTTCCGGTGTACGAACAGCTTTCTGGAGGTCTCGGAAACGTTGAGGTTGTTCTCAAAGAACTTTCTGATCGTATACAGCGTCTCGTGATCAAGAGAGTCGATGGGGTTTTTCTTGAAAACTTCGGAAAGGAACATTTCGCAGAGCGTTGTTGGGAGCTGATAAATGATACGGCCTATGCCGAGGTTCTCGTAGCTGATTATGGTCTTTTCGGTGTCAAACACCTTGCCGACCTCGATTGCCACCTGTGCCTCCTTATATTTCTCGGCCAGTAACCTTAAATGCTTTGCCACCGAGCCTATTCCTATAACGGTCCTGATAAACAGCTCGGTGCTTATCGTGTTTTCTATATGCATGGCAATCTTGTGCAGCTGTTCAAGCTCAATATCAGCTGGAACCTCTTTCACGAGCACAATATCCGTCTCGCTGACGCTCACGATGAAATCCCTGTCCCTGTCGGGGTAGAGGTTCTGGATAACCTCAACCGCCGAAATATCGGATTTTTCGAGCTGGCGGATAAGGAACACTGCTCTTGAGACGTCCATATCGAAGCGAAGTTCCCTGGCGCGGACAAATATGTCGCCCGGGAGAATATTGTCCAATAAAATATTCTTTATAAAAGTGGTCTTGTCATACTTCTCTTCATGGCAGGCCTTGGCCTCGTTAAAGGCGATGGAAGCCATTATGCAGATGCACCTTGCCTGGTTGTCCTCCCCGTCAACGAAGACGACATACTCGTAGCTGTTGTCCCAGCCGCTTAAGTACTTAAAAGTCCTGCCACCGGAAACTGCAACCTGCTCTGTTTTTTCTTCAAGGACAGCCGACACCTCATCCAGCTTTGTCCCTATAAGCGAAAGCTCACTGCAGGCAATAACGCTGCCCTCGGAATCTATGACCCCGATCGCCCTATCGGTCGCTTCCTTCATCTGAACAATAACGCTTTGGAATACTCTTCCCGACATAATATGTCCTCCCTCTGACCGACAAACATATCATATGATATATTTAGTCAACTTGCACACATTAACATAATAACCTGTTCCTTGGTATTTTTCAATATAAAGTTGCATTTTTATTTGTAAAATAATTTAAAATATACGAAGAAAATTGGTGTTTTGCAGAAAAAAAGGCTGGCAACGTCTGCCAGCCTCGTTAAAATGACGAATAAAGAGATTCTATAATAAATGTTGGGGTAGTGGTGAAAACCAAGCCCCAACATTTTCATAAAAAAAGGTAGAGCATAAAGAGGAAATCCTTTAAGATAAAAGCGACCAAACCCAATCAGAAAGGATGCTCAAT
>DUPK01000001.1 GCA_012838345.1 Clostridiales bacterium
CCACTGAGGAAATGTGCCGCGACTTCTAATGTTAACAGGCGGAAAAACCGTTAAGCTGCAAAGCAAATTCAGAAGATAAAACCACGCCTAAAATGAATCTTCGGATATAACCAGCGTACGATACACGGGCAGCTTAAGCGTAACGGGTTTTTTGGCCGGCTTTAAACTTACAGTTTTCGACCGAGCGGAAAAATGCAAAAAGGTGTTGCATTTTTAGTTTCTACGTGTTAATATACTTAGGCACGTTATGCGCCTGTAGCTCAGCTGGATAGAGTAACTGGCTACGAACCAGTAGGTCAGGGGTTCGAATCCCTTCAGGCGTGCCAAGTGCTAGAACGCCCGGAAATGCTGATGTTTTAAGCATTCCCGGGCATTTTTGTTTTTTTGCAGACTTGACAGATTGGATGTTTTGCTTTACTCCGGCAGCTCCTCTTTTGATACCCAATATTTGCAGGTGTCCACATCTACGGTGACATGATAAATGCCTTTTTCAGTCAAGTTCTCCTCTCCGTCGCCATAGCCTATAACGTCTTCCTTTATGGTTGCCGTGTAATAGAATAACCTTCCATCCTCGGAAAAACGCAGGTCCTCCAGCTCCTGCGCCGGTGTCAATCCCCATTGTTTATTTACAGCTGCGGGAGGGAGGTGCTGAACACCGCCATCAAGGTATACAAACCACAAAGACGAACCGGCGCGCAGCATACCGTGCAAATCCATTCTTATGAAAGTAGCTGCAGGTCCGTGAATCATATTCCGTATATGTTGAGAGTCTGACCTTGTGATAACGTGCTCAATCCCCTGCTCATAAGTCAACAGAGGTTTGACATTATCGTTTTTTCGGCTGACAGGCGCATTCTCATAAAGGCGAAGAAAAGATACTATACACTGTTCTACAGTAAGGTCATCCGCCGGAGCAAAACTGCCGTCGCCTATGTCTCTCATTACATTCAAAGATGCCATGGCAGACACGCTCTCCTTCGCCCAGTCGGCTATTTTCTCATTGTCTGTAAAGCGGAGTGCGTCTGCCATATCCTCCGAGATAGTCCCGCCGCAGATTTCATATGCCCGGGCAAGTATGACGGCGGCCTCCTGCCGTGTTGTGAGGGCTTTGGGGTCAAATTTGCCCTCGCCTTTACCTTTTACGAGTCCCAGGTAATAAGCCAGTGAAGCAGTATCGTTCCCGTCGAGAAATACTTTTTTTATTGAGTAGCGGTAGTCATCACCCATTTGAACAAGGTATTTTTTAGCCATTTCATGAAAAGTATAGCTGTCACAATGCTGCTGGAATGCGACAAAATCCACGGCCACTTCGACGAATTGCTCCCGTGTAATAGGTACAGTGTAATCCTTGAGCCGTGCGGCGTCTAGCGTACCGTACTCTTCGAAAAGCTCCGGCACGAAGCCTAAAGCCTGCGCCCTCTCTATCTCTTCCTTTGCCCATGGGGAAACTATTAAATCGTCAGCTGCCAGAGCGCTTGTCGGAATTGCAGTTATGAATACTGCTGCGATTAAGAATACCATCATAGATGCTATCCAACGCTTCATATGTATGTTCCTCCTAAGATTAGCGGTTTAACGGACTCAAAGAGATATTAGTATGTTAGGAAAGCGGGATAGGGCCTCTCGGGATAGTTATTGCATTATGTGTGCACGCAAAAATTCTCATCATGCAGAATCTCGCGAATTTAATGGTTTGTCTGCAATTAAATGCTCTGCCAATTCTCACGGTGGAATATCGCCACGACAAAGAGGCGACACACATAGTGTTTTGTTATCCGCAAGCGCATGGCTCCAACAGTAATGATTTCGATTCCTATATAATCGGGACAAAGCGTTTTTTATCAGCACGGCATTTTCGGTCAATGTCTGTAATCTCCCTCAGGTAATCCGTCTGCTTTGACAAAGCTATCAACAGTAGCCGCCGAATGGCCGTGAACCCCCTTGACATAGGCTAAGGCTACCTGAATGGGGTCGAGCAGCTCGGGACGCAGCCCCGAATCACATTCCTCCTGCAGCTTCGCATAGTATTCCGCTGAACTTAGGCCATCGGCGTTTGGAAAATGAACGTAAATATAGCCGTACTTGGGATCATCATACATCCGTTCAACACACCAAATTCCCGTATCCCCTTGCCCGGCAGGTTGGGACAGGACAAGAGTATACGCCACATCCTGCCAGTTGAAGTTTTGCTGCGCGGCGGTATCCTGATAGGCATAGTAGGGATAATAAGTCAGAAATATATGGTCGCTTTCATAAGTATAGGTTTTGCTCCAGAAATCATCATCACTGTATGGTGTCAGATTGTTTCGGGTAATCATATCCTGTCTGACAAATTTACTTACGTTGTATTTTAGGTTATTAAAAACATCCATATCAGTTTTATCAAAATGCTGGACGTCGGTGGGGCGAAAATAGCCGTAATAATATGTAGCGTCTTTGGCAAAAAAGAACTGCCCGGGTGCGACACCTCTGCACAAATGCTGCTCGTATTGAGCTTGGTTATACCGGACTATGGAAAACAGCCAGCCCGAGCTGAATTTTTCATAAGTAGGTTTATAAAAAACTTCGATTAAAGCTCCGTCGGTATGATAAAAATTATTTTCCGGATTGAAGATAAGCAGTTCGTAATGTTCGTTGGGTATTGCAATGCTGATTCCGTCCTGTTCAAGTACAGTAACATCGGCATCGGCGGAGACTGTTAGTGTTGGTGCTGATGTTGGAGTTGGTGTTAGTGTTTCATCGGGACTGGGGGTTCCAGTTGCGATAGGTGTTCGGCCAACATTTGACGGCGAGGGATTGGGCTCATTGGTACATCCGCTCAAAGATATAAGCAGGCAAAACATCAGTATTGCAGATATAAATGAAAGCCTTTTTTGCATATCCATCACTCCCTAACGCCCGGCTCGTTAAGCCTTGTATCCGAACTGCAACGCCTGCCTTCCCAGTATCCGTTTATCAGATCGAGCCTGTAATAATCATTTCTAATAATATATCCGGCCCATTCGCCTTCCCCTGCCTCTCCGCTGCCCGCAAACCAGAGTGAGCCTTCATATACTTTCGGCTTAATCGCCGGCTTCACCCGAAATATAAATTTGTCTTCTTCCGATTGTGACAAGCTTAATTCCAGTATTTGATAATCGGTCAATGAATAACAGTTTTCCGGAGTCATTGCTTTAAAATAAGCTATTTGTAGTTCCATGAATGCATAAGCGATTTCCTCTTTACTTTCAAAATTATCAGCTTCCAAAGAAATAAAGCGGTTGGCCGAACGCTCATAACCCGAAAATTCCTGCATTATTGCTTTTGACAGCGGAGCCCTCGGATAATCCGGGAAATAATCCTTCTCGACTTCGATGTACACCCGGTAATATTCCGTTTCTTCTCCATCAATACAGGCAACGATATCGCTTCCAAGAAAGAAACGAAAGCAATGCTCTTCATCATCACCGATAGTGACCGCGGCGGCAGTTGTGTCGGCGTCGGTTGAATCCGCCTGCTCCCATATGCAATCGAACAGAGACCTAAATCGTTTTATTTTGTCTTCGTCTAAATCAAAGCTCTTTTGGGTGAGATCTTTGCCCGGAGCGTCATAGCCTTCAGCGTATTCATACCATATCTTTGTGCCGGCTGCAAATATGCCTTCCAAACGTGCGATGTTGTCTTCTTTGATTGCGGAGGCGTCTGAATCGCCGGCGGTTGGCGAGGGCTTAGATTGCCACTCGCATCCGCATAGGAAACCGAATAGAATCAAACAAACTGCAAGAGAATTAATTTTTTTCCTCAAAATCAGCACTCCTTTGAGAGTTGAAGAGTATTTTGCGCAAGCAGCGGCATACTGCGGCAGTATCGGGTACCTGCATTAGGGGCAACACAATGTTGTGTTGCCCCTGCTCTTGTTGCCGACTCCTCAATAGTGGCGGGCATGGCCCACAGTCAAAAACCGGCTAGCGATGAAGGACGTGGATTGCTGGTTTTCATGCTTATGGGTTTCAAAACTCATATTTCCGCTCTCTCGAATAACTATTCTTCGTAAATTGACTCAACCATTTTAATTAGATTGTCCCTACCGGTGTTGCTGTGGATACTGTATACAACATCCTTGTCTATCCAGATAATGCCGGTCTGATCGACGTTAGTGATTATGTAGCACGTGTTTCCCGCAATAGTTACGGTCTCACCGCCCGTTTCATCCTTCTCAAATGAATAGGCGGCCCCTCCTTCAAAATATATACTGGCACTAAAAATAATGGTGCTGTCACCGGCTTTATATAAAGCAGTTAAGCTCTCGCTTTGAATACTTTTATGGACCATAGCGCTAACAAGCTCTAAACCGTCCGGTATCCATTTCGGTACTGAGAATTCGGTGTTAAGCGCCTCAACAGCCTCGTCCAGACTTTGATATTGCTCAGGTTTCACTACGCTTATGCTGCCTTCAGGCGAAGATGAATCCGAAGGTCCAGATGTATCATGGACCTCGGAACTAATCTGTAAGGTATCCTTCCCCCAGCTTATGAAATACTGCCATATGTTGTATCCGAAAGCGCTGGCAACAAGGGTGCCGCCTAACAGTATTGACACAACCGCGGCTGTGAGAATGGTAGCCATTCTGCGCCTTATTCTACCGGGTCTTAGCGCCGAGGGAGAGGGAGCTAAGGAAGCTTCGATTTTTTCCTTTTCCAGTTGCGGTATGATTTCTTCTCTGAGGGCTTTCAAGGAAAGCTCCGTGTCGAGTTCTTCGCCTAAAGGCTCCCGCTCGTCAAGAGATGCGACAATCTCCTTAATCAAATCCACATCAAGTTTATCATCGGGGCCTAGAAAAGACTCCTGCTGCAACAGGGCCTGCAATTTCGCTGTATCCAGGCTTCTCAGGTATCCATATTTATCATTGTTCACCTCCTTTTCCGGAGGAAAAGCATTGCCGTTATACATCAGGAACCCCCCTTATATATAAATGTCGATAAAACATCAATAAGTCACATTGCTTTTTAATTAATTTTCTTCTTTTTCGTAATTTTCCTTTAATTTGTCTCTCGCCCGTTTAAGCCTCATTTTGCACGCAGACAAGGATATGCCGTACTCATTCGCCATTTCGGAAAGAGACCTTTTTTCCACATAAAACTTTATAATAATTTTAGCCTCTTCCTGATTTAAGTAATTCGACAAAAACATATCTTCGTTCTCTTCATCTACCGCGCCCGTATCGTGGTTTTCCAGCGGCAGCAGCGCCTTTATGCTCAGATAATCCCGCAGATACGCTTTCGTGATATTTCTTGCCGTTACATACAGCCATCCCGCCGGGTTTTCATGCTTAGCGAGATGCTCAATTTTCCTGTATGCTTCTATGAACGTGTCCTGGACGATCTCCTCGGCTATATTTTTCTCGTATGTAAGCCTGTATACATATTTGTATAAGTCCTTGAAGTAGGCCGAATATAGCTTTTCAAAAATATCGTCGAGTTTTCTGTCCATATTGCTCAGTCCTTTTCATGGCTTAATTGCTATACAATCTATTACTCGCAATCATATCATGCTAACTCTTTCCAATCAACATCAATACTGCTAATTAGTGGAATAATTCTGCAATTCTGGTATAGCCCTATAAGTGTAAAGCTCTCAGCTTTACTGGGCGTTTTTTATTTGAAACTCAAGGCTTTGCTAGATACCGGTACTTTTGACCGGGTATAAAGCTTTTTACCTTTATGGCAACTCGGACTTTCGGAACGCCTTAATGCCACTTATCGATATGGCGGCCGCGGGCATTTTTTCTTTGATTAAACTGCCTTGCCATGCAAATAATAAAAATCCGAAGCATTATTTCTAAGAGCAACCCGGCAGGACAATCAAAAAATTTTACCCAAAATTCTCCGGCAATTTTGCGCTTTTGTCCCTTTTTCCGCTTTATTACCGGTAATAAAAAGTTTTTATTATAGTAGTTAATTAATCAAAAAAATTCTCATTTCTTAACGATTTCTTCATTTTTGAACAAATTGTTAATATAAAAAGTTACGTGGAATCATATTATTGACTTGTTAACATCCTTGACAAGAATAGCTAATGGTGATAAATTACAAAAGTACATAGGAGGTACAAATCAAAATAGTAATTATGCCCGAACCTGTGCCAGTAATACCCAATTTTTCCCCGCGGCACTTTCTTTAGTTAATTTCCCAGCAATGGGAGTATTAATATTTAGCTTAAGGGAGGAATTACTAATGCAGCCTAATGCGCAAAACACAGCAAAGCCACTAAGCACAGCACTAAGGTACTTCTACGGAGTCGGTGACGCCGGCTTCAAGCTCATGACGAACATCGAGACGTTCTATTTCACCTTCTTCCTGACGAACATCGCGAAGTTTTCAACCACTCTGACCGGTGTCGTTGGTACCGCAATCAACATAGTCGACACCATCCTTTCCTGGACCTATGGCGGTATAATCAACAGCGTCAAGGCTCAGAAGTGGGGCCGCTATCGTTCATGGCTTCGTGTAATGCCCTGGATAGTCCCCTTCCTGTTTGCATTCCAGTTCCTCAACATCAGCGCTAATCCCACCGCTTCTGCGGTCGTAATCATCGCCGCAGGTATTTTGAGCCATATCGTATGGAACTTCCCCTACACGGCCAACGCGGCGCTGGTTAACGTAGTCGGCAAAACTCCGGAAGACAAGGCTACACTGGCTTCCTCGCGTGCCGCTTGGAACAACCTGGGTGGTATTCTGTTCTCCTACCTGGGACTTCCCTTTGCAAACCTTCTTGCCGGTGCGGTCGGTGAGAACAACAAGTTTGCAGCCGCAGTCTTCGTTCTCGGTCTTCTCATGGCCGTCACCTACTATGCTCACTTTAAGATGACCGACGGATACGAGGAAATCGAAGTCGAAGGTTCCGAGGCCGCAAAGAGGAACAAGACGAGCATCAAGGATATGTTCGTATCCCTCTTCCAGAACCCGACACTTATCGTCCTCATCATTGCCGACCTTGCAAAGTGGTGCATGAACTTTGTCGTTTCCGCCTCTGCGATTTACTACTTCAGGTATACAGCAGCCAACGAAGGACTTCAGGCAGTATATCTGCTTACCACCGGTATAGCAGCTACGATTGGCGCGTATCTGTTCCGCTACATGTCCAAGGGTCTGACAAGCCGTACATCAATGATTTTCGCTTATGCGGCTGCGGCGATATGCCTGATTCTCGTATACGTACTCTACTCAAATGCGACAATCGTCATCGTCCTTATGACTATCGCAATGTTCTTCTACGGCGTACAGTTTGCCGCCGCTCCTGCTCTCTATGCTGACACCGTTGTCTATGCCACATGGAAGAGCGGCAAGGACGCTTCCGGTTGGATCATGGGCCTGCAGGTTCTGCCCCTCAAGGCCGCCATACTTCTCAGAGGTACACTCGTTCCCGCCGCTCTTGCTGCAGCGGGCTACAGACCCGACCTTGATCCCGCCACAATGAGCGAGGCTGCAAGACAGGGTCTCACGGTTTCCTTTGCACTTATCCCCGGAATCTTCCTGGCGGTTGGCGCACTGTTACTCATATTCGGCTTCAGACTGACTAAGGATAAGGTCCTCCATTACCAGGCCGAAATCGACGCCAGAAAGTAATTGCATTCTAAATACGGGGGGGATATATTAACCCCCCCGTATATTAGCTTGAAAGCGAAAACAATTAATAGGAGGTATATACTAATGCTGACCAAGAAGCAGAATTTCCTCGAGACCATCAAAAAAGGCGGCAAACCTGACAGAATAGTCAAGCAATATGAGGGTCTCTACTTCTTCCGCGGCGACCCCGTCAACTTCTATGTCCGTGGAGCCCGCTATGCCGGAATGCCGCCCATGCAGGACAAATGGGGCACGACGATAATCTGGCCCGAGGGCGTTATCGCCGCTATGCCGCACGTCACCGAAGAAAACAAGGTAATCAAAGACATCACCACCTGGCGTGACTTCGTAAAAGTCCCCGATCTTATCGCAAACTGCTCCGCAGACGAGCTTTGGGAGCCGAGCTTAAAGCAGCTTGAGAACGTAGACCGCGACGAAAATCTGGTTATGGCCTTTGCTCCCACCGGCCTGTTTGAGCGCCTGCACTTCCTCATGGGCTTTGAGGACATGTTCATTAACTTCATGGAGGAGCCCGAGGCAATGGAAGACCTCTGCGAAGCCATCGGCGAGTACCGTTATCAGGGCATGAAGCTCCTTGTCGACCACATTAAGCCCGACATTCTGCTCTCGCACGATGACTGGGGCAGCAAGACAAATCTGTTCCTCCCGCCCGATGTATGGCGTAAGTTCATAAAGCCCCAGTACCAGAAGGCTTATGACTATGTACACGAGAAAGGTGTAATTATCCTGCACCATGCCGACTCCTATATGGAGCAGATTGTAGAAGATATGGTCGATCTGCACATCAATGTCTGGCAGGGCGTCCTTCCCCAGAACGACATCGTAAAGATCCAGAAGCAGCTTGACGGCCGTATGGCACTTATGGGCGGCATTGACGCGGCTATAGTCGACAGAGAGGATTCCACCGAGGAAGAAATCCGCGCCGAAACCCGCCGCGTTCTGGAGACCTATTGCCCGCAGGGCAACTTCATCCCCAGCATAACCTACGGCCTTGGCGGAACCCTGTATCCGCATGCCGATCAGTTTATCAACGACGAGATAGACAAGTACAACAGAGAGGTATTTGGCATCGAAGTCTAAGCCTTGCGGAAGGCTTCAGGCCTGAGCGTGCGCCCTTCATCTCAAATTGACGAGCTTTGCCCTTAAGGGCGTGCCGGATTAAAACGAAATAAATTGGCTCTATGTCAAGAGTTGGGGTAGAGCCAGAAGAAAGCAACCTTAAAGAGGGTTGGGCTGCGGCCCAACCCTCTTTAAGGTTGGAGCTAAGCAGCAGCACAGTGGAGTATTCTGTTTCTGAA
>DUPK01000002.1 GCA_012838345.1 Clostridiales bacterium
ACTGCTTCCACAACTTTCTGTTTAAATTCTGCCGTGTATCGTTTGTTCGGCACTCCTTTTGGCATAAAAACACCCCAATCGTTATTCAGTATACCATACTGTCTAACAATTGGGGTGCAGTTCAAAATCGTGCGGCCGTTTTCTTATTCTCTTATGGCAGTTCTGCTTTACTTATCAGATTAAGCCATTATCCTTGAGGAACTCTTTGGCAACCGCCTTTATATCCTGATTTTCAACGTCTACTTTGTAGTTAAGCTCCGTCATCGTCGCATCGTCAATCAGGCCTGCAAGCGAGTTAAGCACATCCTCAAGCTCGGGGTGCTTATCCAGTACTTCCTTGCGGATGATGGGAGCTGCATAATACGGCGGGAAGAAGTTCTTATCGTCTTTTAGAATCTTCAGATTGTACTGCATAATCTGGCCGTCCGTTGCAAAAGCGTCCGTCACGTCAATCTCGCCGTTGCCTATGGCCTGATACTTCAAGGACACATTCATCTTTTTCGGGTCGCCCTTGAACTTCATCCCGTAAGTCTCGACAAGGCCATCAAAACCGTCCTGACGGTCGAAGAATTCATGCTCCGCTCCAAAGATAAGATTCTCTGAAATGGCGGCAAGGTCGCTGAAGGTTTCAACGCCGTATTGCTCGTAAACTTCGTTTGTAACCGCGAGAGTGTAGGTGTTGTTAAGGCCAAGGGGTTTCATCCACTTGATATTAAACTGCTTGTCAAACTCTTCGGATACGATACGGTATGTCTCGTCGGGGTCATTGATTACATCCATCTTAAGCTGTGCAGTTAAAGCCGTGCCCGTATACTCGGGGTAGATGTCGATTTGTCCGTTTTTTATCGCTTCAAAATTGACAAAAGTTCCGCCCATGTTCAGTTTGCGGTTAACCTTGAGATTTGTTTTTGCCTCGATTAACTGAGCGAAAATCTCACCCAGCACCGTGTTTTCGGTAAAGTCTTTGGAGCCAACGGTAATCGTATCGGATGAGGAGCAGCCTGTAAACGCGACGCTAAGTGCCAGAATCAGCGCCATTGCCAATACGATGATTCTCGTTTTTGTTGGTTTCAAATAATCATTCCTTTCTTAATAGATTTATGATTTAGTGCCTGGTTAAGCGCTTTTGTATCAGGCTCATCAGATAGTCAAACAAAACCGCCATTATGACAACCGGTATTGCACCGCTCATAATAAGCCTGAAGTTCTGGGTCTGGATTCCGCGGTAAATCGGGAATCCCAGACCGCCGGCGCCAATCAGCACGCCCATTACCGCGATCGAAAGAGAGTTTACCACCGAAATTTTGATTCCCGAGAAAATCAGCGGGAAGGCCAGCGGTAATTCGACCAGAAACAGGCGCTGCAGCTTTGACATGCCCATTCCCCGCGCTGCCTCCTTAATGGGCGCCGGAACTGAAGTTAAGCCGGTGTAAGTATTTCGGACAATCGGCAGCAGTGCGTACAGGGCGAGCCCCGCTATGATGGTCGCGTTGCCAAGTCCGAAAATGACCATGAGTATCGCAAGAAGCGCAAGAGCCGGTATCGTCTGCACCATTTCGGAAAACCACAGGATGATTTGCGCTGCAAATCGCACCCAATAGGAGATTATTCCGAGCACGACGCCTATTGCGACCGAGATTCCCGTGGCTATGAGGACAATAAGAAGATGCTCCAGAATATACGGTACTAAATTACTCATCGTGCTTCACCTCTCTAAGCCCGCGCGGCGTTGCAAGGCGCTGAACCGCGCCAATCAGGCCGCTGAACAAAAACGCGAGGATTGCCGATGGAATTGCGCCCGCCAGAATAAAATTGGTGTTATACGTGGAAAGCCCGGTCCAAATCAAATCCCCAAGCCCGCCGGCTCCGATTAACGCGGCCAAGGCCGCCCAGCTTACAATATAGACGGTGGAAATCCTAATTCCGCTGATGATTGAGGGCAGTGCCAGCGGCAGCTGGACCTTG
This sequence comes from Clostridiales bacterium, assembly GCA_012838345.1. GTDB lineage: Bacteria > Bacillota > Clostridia > Oscillospirales > Oscillospiraceae > DUPK01. Next base: position 1,966 of record DUPK01000002.1, read on the forward strand.
AAAAGAAGCTGGGAGGATGTCATGCCTATCCCGTACCCCGCCTCAATCAGCCCCAGCTGGACTTCTGTCAGCCCCGTATAGGTATTGCGCAAAATCGGCAAAATGGAATACACCGACAAAACCACAAGGGCCGGGGTGTTTCCGACGCCAAACAGCAATAGCGCTATTCCTAGCATTACAAGGCCGGGAATAGTCTGCACTATGCCCACGACGGCCAGAATCTTCTCCGCCGCTTTTTTGTGCCTGGACAGCAAAATACCGGCGGGTATGGAAACCAAAATCCCGGCGAAAACGGATATGCATACCAAATAGATATGCTGCGCCAGACTGGACAGGATTACCGCCCTGTTTCTGCCTACAAACTCTATAAAATTCATGATTTAGCTCCCCACAACGCCTCGCCGATGGCCTTAGTCAAACTTGTGCGCGTTATAAGGCCGGCAACGGTGCGGTCATCATTCAGCACTACCAGGTATTTGTATGGAGAATCCAGCAATTGGTCGAGGACTTCCTGCGCCTTGCACTGCCGCGAAACGGTCGGTGTATCCTGCGAAACAAGCTCCCCAATCTCATGGCCGACCTTTCCATGTTCCTGAATGGCCTCAAGCTGTACTGTCCCGGCATACGTATCGTCCTCATTCAGTACAATCACGGAGTTTACTTCCCACCTGTCCATACGGTCAAGGCACTCCAGCACCTTTAGAGTTTTCGGCACCTTCAGAACACGGGTGCGCATAACGTCCTCCACATAGAGCTCAGCGGGGCCCCGGCTATTGATGTGTCTGCCCATGAACTCTTTGATTATATCGCTTGCCGGATTGCGCAGCATCTCTTCGGGCGAGGCCATTTGGAGGATTCTACCGTTGTCCATAAACACTATGGTGTCGGCCAGCCTCAGCGCCTCCTCCATATCGTGAGTGACGAAGACGATGGTTTTCTTGAGCTTTTTCTGAAGCTTTTTTACCTCCTCCTGCAGAGCGTCCCTTGTTATCGGGTCCAAAGCTCCAAAGGGCTCGTCCATCAGCACGATAGGGGGAGATGCGGCCAGGGCGCGCAAGACGCCTATTCTCTGCTGCTGCCCGCCCGAAAGCTCCGACGGGTATTTGTGCGCATACTCCTCGTACGGCATGTTTACCATTTCAAGAAGCTCGCGCACTATCGACTGCCAGCGTTCTTTGGGATATTTCAGCAGCTTCGGCACAACCGAAATGTTTTGCTCAACCGTCATATTCGGAAACAAGCCAATCTGCTGTATGACATAGCCTATGCCGCGCCGCAGCTCAACGGGGTTTTGCTCCATGATATTGATACCGTTAATATAGATTTCGCCGCTGTCGGGCTTAACTAAGCGGTTAATCATCTTTAAAGTGGTTGTCTTTCCGCAGCCACTAGGGCCAATCAGTATTACAAACTGCCCCTCTTTAATCTCAAAACTCAGATTATCTAAAACGAGTTTACGCCCATAACTCTTGCTAACATTCTGAAATGTAATCATATAAAACCTCCAGGTGCCACCGGAATAGTATAATCCAAAGCGACAACTTAATTATAGTTTATAGGTTGTCGTTTGTCAAACAAAAAAAATGCCATAGTCTGCCGAAAAACAGACTATGGCTGCTTTTATTGGGTTTTAGCCGTTGTTAATGAAGGATATGACGGCCTCCACGCTTTTTGTATCTCCTATATACATAACTATGTCGCCGGCCAACATTACGGCGTAGGGCCCGGGCGACAGGATAATCTGGTCTCCGCGGCGTATCGCGATAATCGTAGCCCTGGTCTTCTGCCAAAAATGGGTTTCTTCAAGGGTCTTATCAATGAGCGGCGAAGTATCGGGAATGGTTTCTTCATATATGGTGAAAGGCAGGGTAATTGTAAAATGCTCGTTGATTCGCACTATCGAGTCCGCGGCGTCGCTGATTTTGCGGCACAGCTTCTCCTGCTCCTGCAGCAGTTCTTTGAGCCTTTGCTGCTTTGCGCGAATGTCGTTATACTCGCTGAACTTATCGACATACTCCTGCGCCTTTACTTTGGAAATAACCAGTGAGCCCCTGCCCTCGCGGGTTTCCACGACTTCCATATCCTCAAGCAGTCTCATGGCGCGGCGTATCGTTTCGGGCGACACGCCATATTGGGAGGCCAGGACCGACCGGCCATATAATCTTGTGTTTTCCTTAATCTCGCCGCGAGTTATTCGCAGGGCTATATCAAGGGCAATCTGCGAATAGACAGGCGCAACAGTACCTTTTGCATCCACAACCTACAACTCCTGTTAAAATTATGTGTCGGCTCTATTATAGCCGATTTGCGATATAACCACAAACTATTTTCTCTAAATTATTACAGTAAAATGATATATTGTCAACAAAATGATATAGTCCAAGCCGGCGCCTACGTAAAACGGCAGCCCGCAAATAATTACGCAGCATAAATTTCCACGCTTTTACAGTGTTTAGCGCTTCTTTATGTCTATGCTGCACATTTTAACAAAAGGCTTGACTACACCGGTTTAAAGCGTTAACATGAAACTATAACCTTGAAAGAGGTGCGTTATGTACGAAAGCAAGATGAAAAGTCCCGAAACGGACGCCCTTTTCCGCGCCATCCTGACTTTGAAAAACCTTGAAGAATGCTACCGTTTCTTTGAGGACATATGCACAATCAACGAAATCAAGTCCATAGCGCAGAGGCTGCAGGTCGCAAAAATGCTGAGAGACGGCGCGACCTTCAGCGCGATAGCCGAGGATACGGGGGCTTCCACCGCGACAATATCGAGGGTTAACCGCTGCCTAAAATACGGCGCGGATGGCTACAACATTGTGCTTTCCCGAATGGACGAGGAGGCAGGCTAATCATTTTTAATATGCCTCTTTCTCGGCAAGAATCTATTAACTGCTTAGCATTGAGGTGAAGAGCGTGGATGCTTATAGTCGTATGGACAAGCAGGGCAATTTACTCTCAAAGTACAATCGAAAGGGTTACTTTTGGCGCAAGACTGTAATTGGTATTTTAATCTCGGGATTGACCTATATATTCTCGTTCGTTGTTTTAGGGCTATTCGGTTTTACCTATGATAGCAGACCTGGAATTCCTATTATCGGAAATTATTCTGCTCTTTTGATATTCAAGATAGTGCTTATTGTGCTGCCGTTTACCGTGGGGGCATTGTATTTTCGCACAGCTTTTCGTCTCAGAAAGCACCGGGTTATCGAAACATTAACGGCAATGCTTCTTATCTGGTTAACTGAGAAGGTCGCAATATTGGCAATCAGCTCCATGATCTACAGTATTGGCATATGGGATTTGCCTCGACTGATCTTCCGCGTCAGCCACGGCGGAGACCAGTCCGCGCCATGGTTCACCGTTGATTACATCTTCTTTTCATTTATCGGATGCATAATTTTTGGCTTGTTAGCCTCCAAAAGGAAAAAACCTGGATACAATGCCTAATATACGCTTTCTTTGAGTATAAACGTCGATATACCGTTTTTCAGCGTCGCTTCACTTGCGACGCTTCTTAATAACCATTAAGTAGCTGAACCCGCCAAGCCCCTTGCGGTGCATCTTTCGCTCCTCTTCGCAAGCATGAGCAATAAAGAACAGTTCCCCTTATCCAGGCAGTTTTCTTTAGCTGTAAAAAGTCTGACCACAGCGGTTTATGAGTTAACATGAAACTATAACCTTGAAAGAGGTGCGTTATGTACGAAAGCAAGATGAAAACTCCCGAGACGGACGCCCTTTTCCGCGCCATCCTGACCTTGAAAAACCCTGAAGAATGCTACCGTTTCTTTGAGGACATATGCACAATCAACGAAATCAAGTCCATAGCGCAGAGGCTGCAGGTCGCGAAAATGCTGAGAGACGGCGCAACCTTCAGCGCGATAGCCGAGGATACGGGAGCTTCCACCGCGACAATATCGAGGGTTAACCGCTGCCTAAAATACGGCGCCGACGGCTACAACATTGTGCTTTCCCGGATGGACGGGAAGGCAGGCTAATCATTTTTTAATAAGCCTCTTTTTCGGCATCTGGGACAGCAGTATAGCCGTGAACATTATAAGGCAGCCAATCCATTCGCGCCTGGTCAGCCGCTCTCCAAGCAGCAAAAGCCCGGCGAGGAGCGCAAAAACGGCCTCCACGCTCATTAGTAGCGAGGCGAGCGCGGGCTCCGTGTACTTCTGAGCCATGATTTGAAGCGTAAAGGCTATGCCGCAGGAAAAGGCGCCGGCGTAAATAAGCTCAAACCAGATTGGGATAAGCGCCGGGGGTCTCACCTCTTCGAGCGCGAGCATGGGAAAAAGGGAAAGGCCCGCGCAGACGAAATACTGAATGCAGGCCATCTTTACGCCGTCCACCCGCACTGAGTAGTGGTCGATTGCAAGGATGTGGACGGAAAAGGCGAGGGCGCTGAGCAGCACGAGCAAATCCCAGCCGCTTATCGAAAGCTCCTCTGTTATGCACAAAAAATACAGCCCCACAACGGCAGTCACAACGCTTACCCAGACGTTTAGGGGCACTTTTTTGCCTATAAACAGGTGAAGCACGGGCACAAACACGATGTAAAGCGAGGTTATAAACCCCGTTTTTCCCGCCGCGTTGTGTACGAGCGCGACCTGCTGCAGCGAGCTTGCGACAAAGAGCACGGCCCCGCACAAAACGCCTCCCGAAATGAGTGCGCGCAGCTCTTTCTTTGCCGGCCAGAAATCGCCCCTTCGTTTCCGTACTGCGCCCGTAAAGAAAATCACCGGCAGCAGGACCAGTCCGCCGATAAAGCAGCGTATTGCGTTAAAGGTAAACGGGCCGACATATTCCATTCCCGACCTCTGGGCCACAAAGGCCGTGCCCCAAATGAGGGCCGTGAGCAGCAGCATCAGATTTCCTCTAAACTTTTTCAAGCGCTTTCACCCCTTCACCAATCTATTGTTGCTCCGGGCGAAAGGTGAAATACGAATGCGACGAAAAAAACACCCGATTGCAGTCAATCTCCTGCAACCGGGTGTTATTATTTTCGTTATACCCGATAATGCCTATTTTTTGCCGCGGCAAGAGCGCCGCTTCAAATCGAGGCTTTACTTTAACTCATCTGGCGTCTGCGTGAGAAGTTTACTGTGCCCTCCTGCATATCATTGAGCCAGTCAAGCACCTTACCAGTTCCGTACGCAACGCAGGAAACGGCGTCGTCGGAAATGTGGGTCTCGATGCCTGTCCGGGATTCGACCAGCTTGTCAAAGCCCCAGATGAGGCTCCCTCCTCCGGTCATTACTATTCCGTTGGTGGAGATGTCCGCGACAAGCTCGGGCGGCGTGCTCTCAAGCACTGAGTGTATTGTTTCAAGTATGCGCTCCGTGACTTCCTCAAAGGCCTCTATCATCTCGTTTGAGCTGACGGTGAACACTCTGGGCAGTCCCGTCATAAGGCAGCGGCCCTTGACCTCCATATAGGTGGTCTCCGGCTTCGGGAATACGCAGCCGATTGTCATCTTCATCTCCTCCGCCGTGCGCTCGCCTATCAGGACGTTGTGCTTGCGGCGGATGTATTTGATTATGGCCTCGTCGAAGGAATCACCGGCGATTTTGATTGACTGCGAGGCCACGACGCCGGCGAGCGATATTACGGCGACATCGGTGGTTCCTCCGCCTATATCGACGACCATATGGCCGTCGGGCTTTGTAATGTCTATTCCTGCTCCTATGGCCGCCGCCACAGGCTCCTCTATCAGATACACCTTTCTTGCGCCGGCCTGTATGCCCGCGTCAATGACCGCCCTCTCCTCGACCTCGGTAATGCCGCTCGGCACACAGATTACAAGGCGCGGCTTTATAAGGCTGAAGGTTGTGACCTTGCTTAGCATCTCCTTGAGCATACGCTCGGTCATATCGTAGTCGGATATGACGCCCTCACGCAGTGGCTTAATAGCGACTATATTTCCCGGTGTCCTGCCAAGCATTTTCTCGGCCTCCGAGCCTACCTTCAGGAGACGGCCGGAGTTTTTGTCCATTGCAACGACCGACGGCTCCCTGAGGACTATGCCCTTGCCTTTTACGTATATCAGTACAGTTGCGGTCCCAAGATCAATTCCAATATCTTTTCCTATTAACATACAATCCTCCCACGCTCAACGCATAGTTTATCTACAATAGTACCCCGAACAAAACGCAAATTATATAAGCTCTGGCCGCCATATAAAGAGGCAGGCTATATTTGTATTATTAGTTATGTCAGTTAATCCTTTTCAGCGGTTGCAAGGGCGGCACAGACAACGCTTTCAGCGCCCTCCATATGGAGTACCCTCGCGCATTCGGACAGTGTAGAGCCGGTCGTGACAACATCGTCGATGATAAGTATGCGTTTATTCCGAACAAGCTCCGGATCTATGACCTCATATGCGCCGCTCACGTTTGCCCTTCTCTTTTCATGGGCGTCAATCCCCGACTGGGCCGGTATGTCTACCGTTTTCCGCAAAAGCTCCAGGGCCACATCTCCAAGCTCCAGAGCCGTCGCCATGGCAAGCAGCATGGCCTGGTCGTAGCCGCGCTTTTTCAGCCTCTTTTCACTGAGCGGCACCCAAGTGATATAATCATACTTCCCGGAAAGACTTTTTGCAATACACTCAGCAAGCAATTTGCCGTAATACGTCGTATAATGCGTCGCGTTTTTAAACTTAAACCGCAGGATGGAGTCTCGTACCTTGTCCCTGTAGTAAAGCGGGGCAACGCATACGGCAAAGAAATCCCCCTTCCTCTCCTCCTTGTCAGCGTAGGGAAGGGATTTCACACAGTCGCCGCAAATGTGTTTTTCGCCTTTTTTCAGAAACTTGCGGCAAAAGATGCAGCGCGGCGGAAAAATGAGATCCAGTAGCCCTGAGAATAGTCCTCCGGCCATATGACGCCCTCCTGCTTTAAAATGTCATAAACGCAATATCTCAATAAACATCGTTTATCACACAATCACACGCGGTGGTTTGCCGACTTAAGCCTGGCTTTCAGTCCGCTGTATCTCCTCTGTTTTCTGTCGTCCTCAGTCATCCGCCTGAGTGTCTCACTGTCACCGACGATAATCAGAAGTTCTCTGGCCCTGGTGACCGCGGTGTAAAGCACGGATCTTGTCAGCAGCCCGGGAGCGCCTCTGGATAGAGCCAGTATTACCGCCCTGTACTCGCTCCCCTGCGACTTATGAACCGTCATGGCGTAGGCGGGCTCAAGCTCATTTAGCATATCAAAAGAGTATACGGCTACTTTGTCGTCAAAGTCTACCGTCACAGTCTGCTGTTTATTGTCAATTTCGATAAGCTGACCAATATCGCCGTTAAATATCCCGGAGCCTATTATTTCGCCTTTTTTCCATATTATATCATAGTTATTCCTGATTTGCATCACCCTGTCGCCCTCGCGGAACAAAAATTCTCCGAATAGTTTTTCGTTCCTGCCCTCCTGCGGAGGGTTGAGGGCCGCCTGAAGCGCGCTGTTTAGCCTTATTGTGCCCGTTTCGTACAGCCTTGTGGGCGTGAGCACCTGTATCTGCGTAGAATCAATGCCCATGTTCTGCGGAATTCGGCTTGCACACAGCTCCAAAACCGTTTCGACAATCTTTTCAGGCGACCTTCGCTGAAGAAAAAAGAAATCGCCTTTGTTGTCCACCTCGGGAAGCTGCCCCTTGTTGATTCGATGGGCGTTGCCCACTATCCTGCTCTCCGCCGCCTGCCTGAATATCTCCGTAAGATAAACGGTCTCAACGATGCCGCTGCCTATAATGTCCGAAAAAACGTTCCCCGGCCCGACCGAGGGAAGCTGGTCAGCGTCCCCTACGAGCACAAAACGGCAATCGGGCCGCATCGCGTCCAGGAGCGCATGCATCAGCATTATGTCAACCATCGAGCTTTCGTCCAGTATGACAGCGTCGGCGTCCAGAGGGTCGTCGGCGCATTTCTGGAATACGGGCATACCCATTTCCTCGTTAAAGCCGGCACCGAGCAGCCTGTGCACAGTCTGCGCCTCCTCGCCGCAGAGTTCTCCCATACGCTTTGCGGCTCTACCGGTCGGCGCGGTCAGAACAGTTTTGAGGCCCATATTTTTATACAGAGTCAGAATGGCCCTGATGGTTGTTGTCTTGCCCGTTCCCGGGCCACCGGTCAGCGCCATAATCCGGCGCTCCGCCGCGATTTCCACAGCGCGCTTTTGCCCCTCGGCAAGCACGACACCCATCCGGCTCTGCGCGTCGTCGATAAGGCTCTTAAGCTCGCCGCCGTTAAGAAGCTTATAGCGCGACATCTCGCGGATGCGCTCTGCCACTTCGGCCTCGGCGATGTAGAGAGCTGTAAGGTAGCAGGCTTTAAGGCCCGCGACCTTAGATTCGACCGCAAGGCCCTGTTCAATCAGCACGTCCAGAGCCTCCGACACCGTATCCGTCCCAACCTCGATGAACTGAGCCGTAACTTCTATGAGCTTGTCGCGCGGTATAAAGGTGTGTCCGTTATTCAGGTTGTGGGTAAGCTCATAAATCAGCGCCGCCTGCACACGCTCGGTGCAATCCGCCCCGAAGCCGAGCCTTATGGCAAGCTCATCGGCTTCCGGGAAGTCACCGCCTATATATTCTCCCGTGAGAATGTAAGGATTATCCTTCAAAGCTGCAAGCGCGTCGTCGCCGTATACCTTAAAAAGGCGTATGGCGAGCCGGGCGGAAAGCCCCTGCTGGGCAAGAAACTCCACTAGGCGCCTGAGCCCCGCGCGGCGCTGAAAGGCTCTGCCTATCTCCTCGGCCTTCTTAGGTGATATGCCGCGCACCTCCGAAAGCCTCTCGGGCGCCTCGGCTATCAGGTCCAGCGCGTCAATGCCGAACTTCTCGACTATGAGCTTTGCAGTTGCGGGGCCGACGCCCTTTATCCCGCCGAAGGCAAGGTATTCGTATATGGCCGACACCGTCTCAGGCATCCTTCTTACCGCCCGCTCGACCTTGAACTGAAGGCCGTGCGCCGGGTGGCTTGTCCAGCTCCCCTCCAGCTCCAGCGTTTCGCCCGGCGAAGCATAGGGGATGCAGCCAACCACGGTAACAAGGCCCTCGGTGCCCGTGTCGAGGCGGAGCACGGTGTAGCCGGTTTCCTCATTCTCAAAAATGATTGAGGAAACCGACCCGCTTATTCCGACACTTCCTCCCTCCAAAAACCTTCCTCCGTTCTATCTGTAAACAGCTTTGGCAAATCCTCCTGCCTGCAAAACCTTATCCCGGCATGGTCGCGGACCAGTATCTCGGCCATTTTCCGACTCTCCGGGTCCATGCCCCCGTCAATAATAATAAGCTCCATATTTGCTTTTCCGGTGCTGACAAGCCACAATAGCCCTTCGACGGTTCTCGCAAGCTCCGGGGTCACCCCCTGAGCATATATCACGGCGTAGAGGCTCTCGCCTTTGCCAGCCCGGACCGGGGTCACAAGCCTTCCGTAAACAAGCCACACGGCCGCGATAACCGCCGCCGAAATGATAATCGTAAGAATTATTTCAAGTAAGCTTCCCATTTTCGCACCTCCGTACCACATAATATGCGCGGAGGCGCTTAAGTCAACTGATCAGGGCCTGAAAACCGTAAGTAATGCCCGACACAAGGACGGCCGCGATGAGCACACCCGCCGCAATTGCGGGAAAGGCTACCTTGAGCCGAATGTTCAATAGCGCGGCAAGCAGCGCGCCGGTCCATGCTCCGGTTCCGGGCAGAGGGATGGCAACGAGAATTATCAGCCCCAGAACCTCCGACCGGTAGAGCTTATTCGAGTGCTTCAGCGTCTTTCTTATTTTGTTATCAATCAGCTTTTTGAGCCAGTCGCTTTTTTCGCAGAGCCAGTCGAGTATCCGGCGTATAAACAGTATTATAAAGGGTACGGGTAAGATGTTTCCCACAAAGGAGATAAGCGTAGCCGGCCATATGTCAAGCCCTAGCGACACAGCGAGCGGGATGGCCCCGCGGAGCTCGAGAATGGGCAGCATGGAAACAAACAGAGTAACCAGAATTTTTGATATGGCGGTTTCCCCCGCCCATTTAGCAAACCACAAATCCATACCCTCCAGTAATCATTAGCGCTCCAGTATCCTCTTAAGATACTGCCCGGTATAGCTCCTCTCGCACTGAGCCACCTCTTCGGGGGTACCGCAGCAGACGATTTCGCCGCCCTTGTCGCCGCCCTCGGGGCCAAGGTCAATTATATAGTCGGCAGTCTTGATAACGTCCAGATTGTGCTCAATCACCACAACCGTGTTCCCCGCGTCAACCAGCCTGTTTAATACCTCAATGAGCCTGTGGACGTCCGCGACATGAAGTCCGGTGGTCGGCTCATCAAGAACATAAATGGTGCTGCCCGTAGACCTCTTGGAAAGCTCGGTTGCGAGCTTTACCCTCTGCGCCTCGCCTCCCGAGAGCGTGGTCGAGGACTGGCCGAGTTTTATATACCCGAGCCCCACATCGTAGAGCGTCTGGAGCTTTGAGCTTATTTTCGGGAAGTTCTCGAAGAACTCGAGGGCCTCCTCGACGGTCATGTCGAGGACCTCGTGAATGTCCTTCCCCTTATACTTAACCTCAAGGGTTTCGCGGTTGTAGCGCTTGCCCTTGCATACCTCGCAGGGGACATAGATGTCGGGCAGAAAATGCATTTCAATCTTGATAAGGCCGTCGCCCGCGCAGGCCTCGCATCTGCCGCCGCGGACGTTGAATGAAAAGCGGCTTGCGCTGTAGCCTCGCGCCTTTGCGTCCTGAGTGGAGGCGAAAAGGTCCCTGATGTCGTTGAAAACCCCCGTATAGGTCGCGGGATTTGACCTCGGAGTGCGGCCAATCGGGCTCTGGTCGATGCAGATTATCTTGTCGAGCTGTTCCTTGCCCTCAATGGCCCTGTGCTTGCCCGGCTTAATTTTCACACGGTTGAGCTCCGCGGCCAGCGCCCCGTAAAGGACGCCGTTTACCAGCGAGGATTTGCCGCTTCCGGACACACCGGTCACGCAGTTGAACACACCGAGCTTAAACTCCACGTCGATGTTCTTAAGGTTGTTTTCCTCGGCGCCGCGGATAACGAGTCTTTTGCCGTTCCCCTCGCGCCGCTTTTCCGGCACGGGTATCCGCTTTCTTCCGCTTAAGTATTGCCCCGTTATCGACTCCTCGCAGTTTTTTATCCCTTCAACGGAACCTGCGTAAACTACATTTCCTCCGTGTACACCCGCTCCCGGCCCGATGTCGACAATATAATCGGCCTCGTTCATCGTCTCCTCGTCGTGCTCGACAACGATAAGAGTATTTCCGAGGTCGCGCAGGCGCTTTAGCGTAGCCAGCAGCTTTGCGTTGTCGCGCTGGTGCAGGCCTATGCTGGGCTCGTCGAGAATATAGAGCACGCCCATCAGGTAGGAGCCTATCTGGGTAGCCAGCCTGATTCTCTGGCTCTCTCCGCCCGAGAGAGTACCCGCCTGGCGGGACAGCGTGAGATACTCCAGTCCGACGCTCTGGAGAAAGCCCAGCCTTTCCTTGATTTCCTTGAGTATCCGCTCGGCTATCATCTGCTCCTTGCCCGTGAGCTTGAGCCCGTCTATAAACTTAAGAGACTCCGTAACCGACATCTCCGTAAAATCGGATATGCTTATCCCCCCGACGGTTACGGCCAAGACCTCTTTTCTCAGCCTTTTGCCATGACATTCGGGGCAGATGTGCTCGGACATGCACTGCTCAATCTCATAGCGCATGGCTGCGCTCTGGGTTTCGTGGTAACGGCGCTCCAGGTTGTTCACTATGCCCTCAAAGGGCTGTACAAGCGTTCCCACTCCCTCGCCGCGCTCGTAGCGCAGCGTCAGCTTCTCACCCCTGGTTCCGTAGAGAAGGGCGTCAAGTGCCTCGGGGCTGAAATCCTTTATGGGGGTATTCAGCGTAAATTTAAACCGCTTCCCCAGCGCTTCATAGTACATTCTGGCAATGCTGTCGCAGCCTACGCCGCCCCATCCGCTTGCGTTAATTGCCCCCTCCGAAATAGACAGCGTCTTGTTCGGTATGATAATATCCGGGTCGACCCTCAGATGCACTCCGAGCCCAGTGCAGGAAGGGCAGGCCCCGTAGGGGTTATTGAATGAAAACATGCGGGGCGTCAGCTCCTCAATGCTGATGCCGCAGTCCTCGCAGGCATAGTTCTGGGAAAATACAAGCTCCCTGTCCTCACCCACCATGTCAATTATCACGAGCCCGCCCGCGTATGCGCTTGCCACTTCAATCGAGTCGGTAAGTCTCCTTGTAATATCAGACTTGATAACGAGGCGGTCCACGACGACTTCGATGCTGTGCTTGTAGTTCTTGTCAAGCTTTATATTTTCCGACAAATCGTAAATGCTGCCGTCAACACGCACCCGCACATAACCGCTTTTCCGGGCATCTTCGAAGACCCTCTGATGCTCGCCCTTGCGAGCTCTCACAACGGGAGCAAGGACCTGGATTCTGGTCCCCTCCGGAAGCTGCATAATCTGGTCGACTATCTGGTCGACGGTCTGCTGCCTTATCTCCTTGCCGCAGCTGGGGCAATGGGGTATGCCTATCCTCGCCCAGAGAAGGCGGAGATAGTCGTAAACTTCCGTCACAGTACCCACCGTCGAGCGCGGGTTTTTCGACGTCGTCTTCTGGTCAATGGAAATCGCGGGGGAAAGCCCCTCAATATATTCGACATTCGGCTTTTCCATCTGGCCTAGGAACTGGCGCGCATAGGACGAGAGAGACTCGACATATCTGCGCTGGCCCTCGGCGTATATCGTGTCAAAGGCCAATGAGGATTTGCCGCTGCCCGAAATGCCGGTCAGCACAACCAGTTTGTTTCTTGGGATTTCAAGGTCAATGTTCTTTAGATTGTTTTCCTTTGCACCCTTTATTAAGATGCTATCGCGCATAAAAAACTCCTTGCAGCGGTCTTCCGCAGTAAAATAAAAGCATTTGCTCGAAAACAGTTTAAATGACATTATATCTTAAATGTAAACAGTAACAAATGGCATTATACAACAGCTAAATTTATATTTCAACAAACGGGAAGTTAACTTTGCAGAAAACGGTTGTAAGACTACAATACATATTGGCCGGATATTTAATTATAATGGCTTAAGGATTGAAGGAGGGCGGAGATGCCCTCCTTCGATTCATTCAAGACACGGAAGTAATATGTAAAACACAGAAACTCATTGAACGCATGACAGAATAAGACAAAGGCTTTGATTCTTTTACATATTTTGCTTGATTATACCCCGTATCGCGTGTAAAATGAGATACAACGAACTAACGGGAGGGAAAAAGTATGCCTTGGACACCCAACTTATCCGTCGGCGTGGATATAATCGACAAGCAGCACAAAATGTGGTTTGAAAAAGCGGAAAAGCTCTTCGAGGCCGGGAAAAACAAAAACTCCAAAGAGTACATAAGCGAGCTGCTTGATTTCCTCGATGACTACACCAAACAGCACTTTGCCGACGAGGAAAAGTATATGCTAAGCATCAAATACCCGGGTTACGCCGAGCAGAAAAACGCGCATACATATTTCATAAACGAGCTGGCGAAGCTCCGCGCCGACTACAACGCTTCGGGCGGTAGCCTGCTCGTTATAATCAATGCCAATAAAATGGTGCTGGACTGGCTCACGCAGCATATCTCCAACATGGACAAAAAAATAGGCGCTTACGCGAAAACGCTAAAATAAGGTTCGGGTTTTGATTACTATAAAAAGCGGGTGTTTCATTCAGAGACACCCGCTTCTGTTTTCCGCAGGATTCCACATGCTTTCACAAAAATTAACACAATTTGCTTGATTACGGCATGTATTGCGTGTAAAATAATAGTACAACTTATTTGTAGGAGGGGAAAGCATTGCCTTGGACACCCAACTTAGCCATTGGCGTAGATATAATTGACAACCAGCATAAGATGTTGTTTGAAAAAGCAGAAAAGCTCTTTGAGGCCGGCAGAAACAAAAACTCCAAAGAGTACATAAGCGAGCTGCTTGATTTCCTCGATGACTACACCAAAAAGCACTTCGCCGACGAGGAAAAGTACATGCTCAGCATCAACTATCCCGGCTACGCAGAACAGAAGCAGGCTCACACAGCTTTCATAGGCAAGATTGCCAAGCTGCGTGAAGAATACAACAAGTCGGGCGGGAGCCTGGTTGTCATAATAAACGCGAATAAAATGGTGCTCGATTGGATTACGCAGCACATTTCCGTCATGGATAAGAAAATAGGAGATTACGCAAAATCGCGCAAAATATAATCAGTTTAGGGATGCGACATATAAAAGCGGGTGTTTTCAGAACACCCGCTTTTATGACTATTGCACCTTTTCGGCGGTGATTATCGAGACTTCGTATGCGGTTTTTTCAACTCCGACGCCGTTTTCTACTTTTATGTAATTCCGGCTCTGCAGCCTGCCCTCGAGCCTGACTACGGTGCCAACCGTCCACTCGCTGGCCTCTACCGCCGTCTGGCCCCAGGCAATGCATGGAAGATAATCCGAGCGCTCATATCTCCTGTTTACTGCCAGCATCAAATCGCATATTTCCCGTCCCATAGGGGTTTTTCTGAAAGTGGGGCTCTTGCACAGCGTGCCAGTCAGAAGCACCGTATTTTTGTCGGGCTCGTCGGTAAAACCCATCTCCCTGACGAGCACAGTAATTACAAGCTTGCTTCCCTTCCCGGATTTATTGTTAAAAGAGCGTACCTCGCCCCTTACATAGATTTTATCGCCATCGGTTATTTCTACGTTTTTTATCATGTTTTCGGAGACCACGACATTGACCCTGTCAATCGTCCCGGACAGCCTCTCCACCTCGAGCGGAAAAATGTAAAACTTATCCTTCCTGCTCTTGTGCGAATACTCGGGCCTTCCGCCGAGCGTGCCCACAAGCTCTATATAATTGTTAGTCCACAGTTCCTCCATGCTTACCATTCCTTTCAAGGCTTCTTCCTGTGGACATTATATTCGGGTATGTCCGCTCTTATAACATAAACTAAGTATGGCCTCATGCGGCAAAAAGGAGCGTTTTTGCTCAAACTCCGGGGCTTTGGCTCTAATTTTGCCGAAACTTCGGCTTTGTCAGAAAAACCTACCGAGCTCCTCCGGCTTAACGCCCGTAATCAGAAACGCTCCGACCAGCGCCAGAAACTTCTCTACCGCCAAATTCTCCGGGCGCCTTAGCGCTATTTCCTGTCGCTCCAGAAGCTCGCCGTCAATAGTCGGCAGCTCGCGCTGTATGGAGATAACGGTTTCAAAATCCGAAATGCTCGAGTGCGTGATGGTGCTTTTGTCGGACAGGCCGTAACTTACAACGCTCTCAGCTTCATAAAACCGCAGGAGTTTTGCTGCCGTGTCGGGAATAAGCAAAATCCGGCATTTCTGCCGTTTTTCCATACTGCTGCAAAGCTCTTCCCATTTCGGGGGTATTATTATCAGGCTTGACGGCATTATTATCACCCCATAGTAGTTTTAGCCGCGCAAAGGCTTTTATGCAAAAACGAAAATCAGGAGGCGTCCTGCCTCCTGATTTTATATGCTCTCAAGTTTATTTGTTTGTGTTGAGGATTTTCCCGTTTCGTATAAAGTATTCGACGCCAGACCATACGGTTACCAAAATAATCAGAGTGTAGCATACAACGTCGACGGTAACCGCCCCGAAAAGCGGCCTTGAGTGAAAGGGGGTGAGCATGATGCAGATGGCGACGATTGAAACGGCGGTTTTAATCTTGCCGGAAGTAGCCGCCGCAATTACAAGTCCGTCCGCCGCCGCCACGAGCCTGAGACCGGTTACCGCAAACTCTCTTGCTATTATTATCATGGCCGCCCAGCTCGGCATCTGCCCGCGCTCGACAAAGACCAGTATTGCGGCGGTTACAAGAAGCTTATCCGCAAGCGGGTCCATAAATTTCCCGAAGTTTGTGCTCTGGTTGTACTTGCGAGCGACATAGCCGTCTATGCTGTCTGTTATGCTCGCCAGGATGAAGATTATAAGCGCCACTATCTGCGCGTAATCCTCGCGCAGGAACACCGCTATCAGGAACAGTGGTATCATTAAAACCCGCAGAATCGTAATCTTGTTTGCAGTCGTCATACTTCCACCTCACCTGCAAGATCGCCGCCTAATACACCGGTAACGCGCACTTTAACGAACTCGCCGGGCTCCGCTTCACAGTCGAAGAGCACCCTGCCGTCGACATCCGGCGAATCTGCAAAGCTTCTGCCATACATCCAGCCGGTTTCAATATCAACGCCCTCGGCCAGCACCTTGAGAACTTTGCCAATCATGCTCTCGTTGAACTCGTCGATTATGCGCGATTGTATATCAGTAAGCAGCTCCGCCCTGCGCTCGGCCACCTCTCTCGGAGGTATGTCGGGCATCTCGGCGGCCTTGGTTCCCTCCTCGGGAGAGTAGGTGAAAATGCCGCCGCGCTCTATCTTTGCCTCGCGGAGGAAGTTTGCAAGCTCCTCAAACTCCGCCTCGCCCTCGCCGGGAAGGCCGGTTATTATGCTCGTTCGCAGCACCACTCCTGGGATGCGCTCTCTGAGCTTTTTAAAGAGCCGCCTGATTTCCTCACCCGACCCGCGGCGGTTCATACGCTTTAGAATTTTATCGTTTATATGCTGTATGGGTATGTCAAGATACTTGACCACCTTTTCCTCGGCGGCCACCGCGTCTATCAATTCATCGTCTATTTCGTCGGGGTAAAGATAGTGGAGCCTTACCCACTTAATGCCCTCTATGGCGCAGAGCCTGCGCACAAGCTCGGATAGCTTCCTCTCCCCGTAAAGGTCTGTGCCGTATCTTGTCGTGTCCTGAGCAACGACGATGAGCTCCTTTACGCCTATTTCAGCAAGCGACCTTGCTTCGGCAAGAATATTCTCCATCGGGCGGCTGCGAAAGCGCCCCCTGAGGTTTGGAATGACGCAGTAGGCGCAGCGGTTGTCGCAGCCCTCGGCAATCCGGAGATATGCCCAGCCGGGGCCGCTTGTCACCACTCTTTCCGTCTCGGAAACCGGCGCGTTTATATCGCCGAAGCGGCAGACCTTTTCGCCCTCCATTACGCCGCTTAAAACCTCGGCTATCTCGTCGAAGCTGCCGCAGCCGACAAGGCCGTCGACCTCGGGTATCTCCAGCAGTATCTCGCCCTTGTATCGCTCCGAAAGGCAGCCGGCAACTATTATTTTCTTAAGTTTGCCTTCCTTCTTAAGCTCGGCAAACTCCAGTATATTCTCTATCGCCTCGGCTTTCGCGCTTTCAATGAAGCCGCAGGTGTTTATCACAATGGCGTCTGCCTCGCTAAGCGGACCCGAGATGTCGTAGCCCGCGTCTTTCAGTTTTTGCAGCATCTGCTCGCTGTTGACCATGTTTTTGGCGCAGCCCAGAGACACCATTCCTACTTTTAGGGGCATTTCATACATTCCTTCCCTTTGCCTTTTCACACAATGCCCACAGAATAACGGGCATAGTGAATGTGCTCCCCAGCGTTTGCTTTTTGTTTCGGCCTCATTCCTCGGGGAGTTCGCCGACGTATCTATTCAGGGCGCTTCTAATCTCGTCCCAGGAAAAGCCGCGCCGGTACAGCGCGTCGGAAACCCGTTTTATCTCCCGGCGGTCCGCCCCTTTTTTGAGCCGCGCTTCGATAAACCGGAAGATGCTCTCCTCATTCGCCGAATAATCGGCCAGGGCTTCGTCCCAAATCTCACGCGGGATCCCGCGTTTCCAAAACTCGTCCCTGATTTTGGCCTTTCCGTAGCCTTTGGAGGAGTAATGCCGGACCAAGGCCTGCGCATATTCCAAATCGTTTACGGCGCCCAGCTCGGCAAGCCAATTTGCCGCTTCCTCGGCATCCTGCTCGGAAGAGCCCTTTTGTATCAGCTTCCTCTTAAGTTCCTGCTCCGACAAAGGGCGGGCAGCGACCATGGCGGCGGCCCTGGCTCTTACCTTTTGGCTTTCAAGCTCGGATTTAAGGCTCTTAAGCTCGTCACCGCCGAGCTCGCGCCCGGGGAAAAGATTGAAGCTCACCATCAGAGACTCCGTAACGGTGAGCTCTGTCTTGTCATCAAAATGCAGGACATACCTATCCCGCGAATTGCTCAGTCGCTCTGCCTTTACGATACGGGCCATCATTCATTAAAATCGTCCGCGGATACGTCTATCGCCCGCTTTGCCGGCCTGGGGATTGCCTTAGACTGCGGGCTCATGAGCTTATGGGCGTTTTCCCTAATCTCCTTTTCAATCTCATCCGCGATGTCGGGGTTTGCTCTCAAAAAGTCCCTGACGCCGTCGCGGCCCTGAACACGGTTGCCCGCGACTGTAAACCAGGAGCCGCTCTTCTCGACAATGTCAAGCTTCACCCCGAGGTCTATAAGCTCGCCGAGCTTTGAGATTCCTTCGCCGTATATTATGTCGAACTCCGCCTCCTTAAAGGGAGGGGCGACCTTATTCTTCGTTATCTTTGCCTTTGTACGGTTTCCGATTACCTCGGCTCCGTTTTTTATCGCCTCCACGCGGCGCACGTCGATGCGCACGCTGGCGTAGAACTTGAGCGCCCGGCCTCCCGTCGTCGTTTCGGGGTTTCCATACATGACGCCTATCTTCTCGCGCAGCTGGTTAATGAAGACGACGACGCAGTTTGTTTTTGATATGGAGCCGGCGAGCTTCCTAAGCGCCTGTGACATAAGCCTTGCGTGAAGCCCGACAAAGGACTCACCCATTTCGCCCTCTATCTCCGTTCTGGGAACAAGGGCCGCAACCGAGTCGACAATAATTGCGTCCACCGCGCCCGAGCGCACAAGCGCCTCGGTAATCTCAAGCGCCTGCTCGCCAGTGTCCGGCTGGGACACGAGCATATTGTCTATATCCACGCCGAGCGCCCTTGCGTATGTCGGGTCGAGGGCGTGTTCTGCGTCGATGAAGGCAACCTCCCCGCCCAGCTTCTGAGCCGAGGCAAGTATGTGCAGCGCAAGTGTCGTCTTTCCCGAGGACTCGGGCCCATATATCTCGATGATGCGTCCCCTGGGCACGCCGCCGATTCCGAGAGCAAGGTCGAGCGAGAGCGAGCCGGTCGGTATGGCCTCAACGTTTAAGGCCGGGCTGTCTCCAAGGCGCATAACCGCGCCCTTGCCGTAGTTTTTCTCAATATTTGCAAGAGCGGTCTCCAGCGCCTTTTTCTTGTCCGAGGCGGGTGCCGCAGGCTCAACCGTCGTTTTCTTCTTCTCTGCCATATCAAACACTCCTATGTTATTATTAGACCGCTCTCCCCACAACCACTCGTTCTATGCCCTGTGTGTCTTTTACGGTCTTGTAGCACATAAACCCGCCGTCCGTGATTATATCCCTCACGTCCTGCGCCTGGCCTATGCCGCATTCGACCGCGAGATAGCCTCCCGGCTTAACGGCCTTGCGCCAGACGTCCGCCAGGCAGCGGTAAAAATCCAGCCCGTCCTCTCCCCCGTCCAGCGCCTCAAGGGGCTCGTAGTCCTTGACCGAGGCGTCCAGTTTCTCAATATCCGCAGTCGGTATATACGGGGGGTTGCAGACTATCATGTCGAAGCTTCCGAGGAGCATGGGCGGGGTCTCCTTCACGTCGGCCCGCACGCAGGTCACGCGCTGGGTGAGATTGTTCTTGATGATATTGAGCCTGCAAACCCTCAGCGCCTCGGGCGAGATGTCCGCCAGAACAACCCTGGAGCCAGGAACCGTCTGCGCAAGCGCAAGCCCGATGCAGCCGCTGCCGGCACAAAGGTCGAGTATTCTCACATCTTCCCGCCCCTTCAGGATTTCGGCGGCGGTGTCCACCAGCACTTCGGAATCGGAGCGCGGTATGAGCACGCCGCTCGTGATTGTAAGCGGCAGGCCGTAAAACTCCCATTCGCCGGTTATGTAGGCAACGGGCTCCCCCTCTAGTCTGCGCTCTATCAGCCTTCGGACCTTCTCCTCGTATTCCGAGGAAACATACAGGCGGGCGTCGCGGATAAACTCCTCGCGCGTCTTGCCCGCGGCGGTCGAGAGAATGATTCTCGCTTCAAGGCTGTATTCGCTAATACCCGCGGCCTTAAAGCGCCTTCTCGCTTCCAGATATAGGTCGTTGTAAGTTCCGGGCACGGAAATCACACCCCCGCCTCATTATATCACCATGCATCCAGGCCCTTTTCTTCGGGGATTACCGCGGTCAGGGCAGCTATGGCAACCTCAATCATAGAGTCGTCTGGCTCAAATACCGTAAGATGCTGCAGTGCCTTTCCGGGCGCGGAGAGTATCGCAGAAATCCAGTTGTCGTGGCGGCCAGTCCACCGGCTTATCTCATAGCTGATGCCGACGATTACCGGCAAAACCAAAATGCGAAGCCCCATTCTGACGAAGGGGTTTGACCATCTGAACACCGAGAACACCAGAATACTAACTATCATAACGATAAAAAGAAAGCTGGTGCCGCATCTCGGGTGGTTTCTCGGCTGTACTCGCACGTTTTCAACCGTAAGCGGCAGATTCTTTTCATAGCAGAAAATGGATTTATGCTCCGCGCCGTGGTATTCAAACACGCGGCGAATATCCCCGACTTTTGTCATCAGATAGATGTATAGAAGGAATATGGCAATCCTGATGATTCCCTCCACCAGACTTTTAACAAAGCCCGAACCTATAAGCGGTGTTATAAGGCCTGCCAGCAGCGTGGGGAGAAGTATAAAAAGCCCGACCGAGAAGGCTATGCCCAAAATAACGGCGATTGTAACTATGGCTTTCTGCGCTTTCTCGGCGCCGAACTTCTTTTCAATCCAGAGGTCGAACTTGTCCGGCTGGTAAGACTCGTCCCCGGCCTGCTCGGCTGAGAACATGAGTGCCTTTACACCCCTTACCATACTATCTATAAAGTTGACGGTGCCCCGAATAAAGGGCAGCTTAAGTATCGGGTAGCGGTCGCCGACAAGCTTAAGCTCCTCCTCCTTCACGATAAGACCATCCGGCCTGCGCACGGCCACTGCCTGCTTCTTCGGCCCGCGCATGAGTATTCCCTCAATGAGCGCCTGACCGCCTATGGTTGTGCGGTAAGTACAAGGTTCTCTTTTCTTCATGCCCTCTCCAATCAGCCCAAAATCAAAAGGCAAAGGATAAAATGGGTTTGCCGCCGGCAAGGCTGCCATAACGGACTGCAAACAACCGCCAAATAAGCGGAATAGCCCTGTGCTTCTCAATGCCGCGGCTTATTATTTATCTTAAAGTGCGCAGCGCCTTAATTACGGGCGCAAAAAATATATTTATTCTTTCGCATAGATAAATGGAAATAAATAAATATTTATGCAGCCCGCCGGTGCGATATGCGCGAAAAATGAACTTTTGCGTACATTATAACACAAGCTGCAAAAACTGTGTAGTCCTTTTGGATGAATAAATTGAGGCCCGTTTTCTAAAATTAGACTTGAAAAGCCGGTCCTCATAATGTATAATTCTTTTTGCTCTTCATGCCGGTGTGATGGAATTGGCAGACGTGCGGGACTCAAAATCCCGTGGTAGCGATACCGTACCGGTTCGACCCCGGTCACCGGCACCATAAAGGGACTTGACAATCGTGCTGATTGTCAAGTCCCTTGTTTTTGTAGTAGTATTATCCGTCATTTTTTGCTCTCCTTGAGCAAAAAAGGCGCCGGTTAAACGAGCGGAGCTAAGCGGCAAAGTGCCCGTACTCTCCGCCGTTTACCGGCGCTTTCATGACGATTATTCGCTTAAAGCCCGCAGGTCATCTCCTTTTGAAATATGCCCTTGCGGTTTCTATGTCCTTATTAATCTGTGCCTTGAGCGTTTCTATGTTTTCAAATTTCTTCTCGGGCCTTAGCATTTTATAAAACTCTACGCGCACCTGCCTGCCGTAGAGGTCTCCCGTATAATCGAGTATATAGCTCTCCGCCGAAACCTTTGTGGTCCCGCCGAGAGTCGGGCGCACGCCTATATTGGTGACGGCAAGGCGCATTCTTTTTTCGCCCTGGAGATGGACCTTCGTCGCGTACACTCCGTAGGGCGGCACAATTACCCCTTCGGTAAAGCGCATGTTGATTGTCGGAAAGCCCATCGAGGAGCCGAGCTTATGCCCGTGGCAGACAATATCCGTGAGAACATGAGGGTGTCCCAGAAAGAGATTGGCGCGCTCGACATCGCCTGCGGAAATCAGCTCCCGTATATATGTTGAGCTGACTGTTATGCCCTCCACTTCAACCTTGGGTACTATTTCGCACTCAATACCCAGCACACGGCTCTTTTTCATAAGGCACTCCACATTTCCCTCGCCCTTGTAGCCAAATGTAAAATCGTGCCCCGCCACAAATCCCGTTACGTTAAAATCGCTCACCACGCGCTCCAGGAAGGCTTCCCAGTTCATGCGCATAACGCGCTCGTCAAAGTGTATGAAGATAACCTCATGCACCCCGAAAAGCCGCCCTATTATGTCCTTCCTGTCAAAAGGGGAATTGATGAGCGGTACGGGCACGCCCTTCACAAAGGTGTCCGGGTGCTGGTCGAAGGTAAGCACAGAGGGCACCGTTCCCTGCCTTTTTGCCATCTCCTTGGCCTTTTGTATCAGAGCGGCGTGCCCAATGTGGATGCCGTCGAAAAATCCAAGCGCCATTACTCTTTTCTTATCATCCATATTCTCCTATTTCACCTCAAAAAAGCTTTTGATTGCTGAAAACAGTCCTCTCGAAGAAACATCGCCTATGGCGAGAAATTCCCCGTCGGGTCCGTAAACCCTGTAAGTGCCGACTGGCTTATCCTTCACCTCGAAATCGGCCCCGTTGCGGCACTTTTTCTCCTGAGCGGGGTTCAGATAAATCGCGGGATGCTCCGCAAAAAGACTATCGACAGGCTTCAAAAGCTCAGCCGCGCGGCCCTCAAACGCCGACTTCTCCACCGCCTCGATTGTATGCGCCTCAGCCTCCGTAAAGCCGCCCGCCCTGGTGCGCCTGAGGCCTGTAAGAGTGCCGCCGCAGCCCAGAGCCTCCCCTATATCGCTGCAGAGGGTACGCACATAGGTGCCCTTGGCGCAGGCTATACGCAGGATAAAGTCTTCACCCTTTCGTCCCACAAGCTCGAGCTTATGTATGACTATGTCCCGGGGCCTGCGCTCAATCTCAATCCCCTTCCTGGCAAGCTCATAGAGCTTTTTGCCCCCGACCTTGACGGCGGAGTACATCGGAGGAAGCTGGGAAATCGGGCCTGTGAAGCGCTCAAGGACCTCCCTTAGCTCGCTTTCGCTTACATTCTGCTTACACTCATACAGCACCGTACCCGTTATATCCTGCGTATCGGTGGCTATTCCGAGCCTTAAGTGCGCCAAATACTCCTTGTCCGCGTTATCGACAAACTCAATGGCTCTCGTGGCGCGGCCAACAAAGACAGGCAGAACGCCCGTCGCCATTGGGTCGAGCGTTCCGCTGTGCCCTATCTTCTTTTCCCTGAGCAGGCCCCTGAGCCGCGCCACAACGTCGTGCGATGTCCAGCCCCGGGGCTTGTCCATGATTATTATTCCGGTCATTTCCACACCTTGTCAACCGCAGCGAGTATTTTCTCCTTTGCCTCCCAAACTCCGCAGCCTAAGCTCACGCCGGCGGCCATTGCATGCCCGCCGCCGCCTAGCTCGGCGCAGACGGCGCCCGCGTCCACCAGCTTATTCGTGCGCACCGAAACCTTGGACGAACCGTCCTCAAGCTCGCGCACCGTTATGCTCACCACTACGCCCTCAATCTGGCCGTGGATGGCCGCTATGTCCTCAAGGTCGTCCTCGTCGGCGCCCGCCCTGTCTATCATCTCGCGGGTGACGACAACCGTCGCAATCTGCGAGTTTCTGGAAAACTCAATGTTGTTCAGCATTTCGGATTCAATCAACACCCGTCCCCTGGACTTAGTGCGGAAGAGCTTTTTGTTTATCTCCGCTCCGGGAGCACCGGCGTCTATGAGGGCAGCGGCGATGCGGTGCGTGTCCGCTGTCGTGTTCCCGTATCTGAAGCAGCCCGTATCTGTCGTCAGCGCGATAAAAAGGAGCTTTGCCGTCTCGGGGCTGACTCTGCCGTTTAAATCCATCGCGAGCCTATACAAAATTTCGCCGCAGGCTGCGCAGGACGAGTCCAGCAGTGTATTTTCCGCAAACCCCGAGTTCGAGGGGTGGTGGTCTATGGAGAGGTCCACCCTGCCCTTAAACATTTCGGCATTGGCCGGGAAGAGATTTTCCGTTGCAATATCGGTGCTTATAACAAAGTCCGGGCGGAAATCCTCAGACCAATAAGGCGTCATATAGGCTTCGTATCTCCTTGTCGTCTGCTTGTTGCGCAGAACATAGGCAGTTTTGCCGGCCTCGCGCAGGGCGCTGCATAGCCCCGCCGCGCTCCCGAGCGTGTCTCCGTCCGGACGCAAATGTGTGAGAATCAGAAAATTGTCGCGCTCAGAGAGCCATTTTGCTACCTCAGCCGAGCTCATCATCCTTGTCTTGTCTATCGTCCTGTCCATCTGCGCCTCCCTCCTCACCAGGAATATCCAGGCTGTCCAATATTCTTGATATGTGTACCCCGTGCTCTATGGACTTGTCAAGCTTAAACTGGAGCTCCGGGGTGTAGCGCAGATTCAGTATCGAGCCGAGTTCCCTCCTCAGGTAGCCGGAAGCCGATTTAAGCCCCTTTAACAGCTCCTTTTCGTCGCTTACGGAAAGCGCACTAATATAGACCTGAGCATACCGCAGGTCCGGGGTTGTTTTCACGTCAGTTATGCTGAGCATCCCCTGCTTCAGCCTCGGGTCCTTCACGTTTCTCAGGAGTTCCGCGAGAACGCGCTGGATGTCGTCGTTGATGCGCTCAATCCTGTTATTTGCCATTTATCTCCCTCCCAGCAATACTTTAGACGCCTCCGAAGCGCCTGTTTCGCTTACTGTATGCCTCGATGGCGCGGTCAAGCTCGGCTTCGGTGAAATCAGGCCAGAGCACATCGGTGAAATACAGCTCCGAATAGGCCGTCTGCCAGATAAGAAAATTGGACAGCCTAAGCTCCCCGCTCGGCCTTATGACAAGGTCGGGGTCGGGGATGCCCGCAGAATAGAGGTAGCCGCCGAAGCGCTCCTCGTCAATGTCGCCTACAAGGCCGTTTTTGTATTCCTGAGCGTATTTTCTCACGGCGCGCACGATTTCATCCCTGCCGCCGTAATTAAGGCACAGGTTAACCTGAAAACCGTCGAGCTTCTTAGATGTTTCGGTTGCATACGCTGCAAGCTCACACAGTCTCGGAGAAAGAGGCTCCAGATTGCCCATAATGTGGAGGCGGATTTTCTCCTTTTCCATCTTCTCAATGGCCTCAAGCAGGTACTTTTCGAGAAGGGCCATTATGGACGCGACCTCCTCGGCCGGGCGCTTCCAGTTCTCCGTTGAGAAGGCAAAAACCGTGAGGTATTCAAGACCGAGATTCTTACAATAGGTCGCAATTTTCCTGAACGTTTCGGCCCCCACCGAATGGCCGGCCGACCTCGGCAGCCCGCGCTTTTGCGCCCACCTGCCGTTTCCGTCCATAATTATCGCAATATGGCGGGGAATACGGAGCTCCTCCGCTCTCCCCGCCTTTCTTTTAAAAAGTCTCATTCAAACACTCCAAATCAAGTGTTTACTTAAAGCTCGAAAAGCTCCTTTTCCTTCTTGTCGGTTATATTATCAATTTCTTTGATAAAATCGTCGGTAAGCTTCTGGAGATCCTTCTCGCAGTTTTTGTAGTCGTCCTCTGTTATCTCGGACTTTTTCTTCATGTTCTTGAAGTCCTCGAGGGCCGCCCTTCTTATGTTGCGAATGGCTATCCTGCCCTCCTCGGCATACTTATTGACCAGCTTTACAAGTTCCTTTCTGCGCTCCTCGGTAAGCTGCGGGAAGATAAGACGGATTATCTTGCCGTCGTTTTGGGGATTTATGCCAAGGTCGCTGGTCTGTATGGCCTTTTCTATAAGCTTCAGACAGGATGCGTCCCAGGGCTGGATTGTGAGCGTCCTCGGGTCCGGAGAGGCTATAGACGCAACCTGATGTATCGGGGTCGGAGCACCGTAGTATTCAATGGTTATCTTATCCAGAACGGCCGGATTTGCCCTGCCCGCGCGAACAGAGGCAAACTGCGAGAGCACTGCGTCTATTGTCTTTCTCATTTTTTCCTTATAGATTTCGTAGTCTGAGCTCATATATTTACCTCCTTTATAATAACCAATATTAAGCTAATTGATTAGCTTCTATTGTCTGACAACCGTACCTACCTTTTCTCCCATTATAGCCCGGTAAATGTTCTCAGGGTCCTTGAGGGCGAAAAGTATAACCGGAATGTCATTGTCCATGGAAAGGGATGTAGCCGTGGAATCCATTACGGCAAGGTGCTGACAGAGCATCTGGTCATATGTTATGGAGTCATACTTAACCGCCTTTGGGTTGACGTTCGGGTCGGTGTCGTACACCCCGTCCACATTCTTGGCAAGCAGTATGACGTCGGCGCCTATCTCCGCCGCGCGGAGCACCGCCGCGGTGTCGGTCGAAAAGTAGGGACAGCCAGTGCCGCAGGCAAAGATGACAACCCGTCCGCGCTCTAAGTGCTTGATGGCCTTGAGCCTGATGTAAGGCTCCGCCACGGCCCTTATCTCAAGCGCGGTCTGCACCCTTACGGGGACTCCGTGGTGCTCAAGCACATCGGCTAATGCGAGCGCGTTCATTACCGTCGCCATCATGCCCATATGGTCGGCTCTTGAGCGCTCCATTTTGCCGCCGCCGTCCTTGACGCCGCGCCAGAAGTTGCCCCCGCCAACGACGATTCCAATCTGAACTCCAGCCTCAATACTTTTCTTAAGCACGCGGCAGATTTCCTCCATCACCTCGAAGCTAAGGCCGAATTTGTTCTCCCCAGCCAAAGCCTCGCCGCTGAGCTTAAGAAGCACGCGCTTATATTGAGGTTTAGCTTTTTCCATTAGGAAAGCCCTCCCATTTGTTTTTATCTATGCTATTCTAATATATTTTTTAGCAATTGAAAAGAGTATTTGCAGAATTTCTGAATTTATATGACGAAACCCAGGAACAAAGGCTGACGGGCATTTGTACCGGCATCTCCTGCGAAGTTTGAGGCGCAGCAAAAGAGCCTGAAATGTATCGGTACATTTCAGGCTCTTTTTCATTTACTTACTTTACCATGTTTGCAACTTCTTCGGCGAAGTTGTCGGCCTTCTTCTCTATACCCTCGCCCTTTTCATAGCGCACGGCCTTGGTCAGGGTAATCGTGCCGCCGAGCTCCTTGGCAACCCTTGCTATATGCTGCTCAACCGTCACGGAGTCGTCCTTAACAAATTCCTGCTGCATAAGGCAGCTGTCTTTAAAGAACTTGGAAAGCCGCCCCGTAACCATCTTCTCGATGATTGCGTCGGGCTTATTGGCGTTTTTCGGGTCGTTTTTCGCCTGGACAGTGAGAATTTCTCTCTCCTTGTTGAGAGTCTCCTCGTCAACCTGGCTCTTGTCAAGATAAGCGGGGTTCAGCGCGGCTATCTGCATTGCAAGGTCCTTACCGAGCTCGACGACCTTGTCCTCGAGGCCCTCGGATACGCTGAGGTTAACCAGAACGCTGATTTTTCCGCCCGCGTGCACATAGGGCACGGAGATGCCGTCGTCAAATCTTGCAAAGCGGCGAATCTTGATGTTCTCGCCTATTACGAGGACCATCTCCTGCTGCTGCTGGGCGACGGTATTATCTGTATCAAGGTATTTCGCTTCCATAAGGGCGTCCAAATCCTTGGGGTTTACCCTGGCTATCGTCTCGGCAACGCCCTTTACGAAACTGACAAACTTATCGTTCTTTGCAACAAAGTCGGTCTCGGAGTTGACCTCGACTATTACGCCAACCGAGCCGAAAACATCGGCATAGGCCATACCCTCGGCGGCTATGCGCGAGGCCTTCTTCTGGGAAGCGGCAAGGCCCTTTTCGCGAAGCCACTCCACCGCCTTATCCATATCTCCGCCGGAGGCTTCGAGCGCCTTCTTGCAATCCATCATGCCAACTCCGGTCATCTCGCGGAGCTTCTGCACATCCTTTGCTGTAAATGCCATTATATTATCCTCCTATCGGTTATCATCCGTATAAATTATTCCCCGTCCGCCTCTTTAGATTCCTGCGCTTCGGTCTCAGGAGCCTCCGGAGCCTCCTGAGTCTCCACAGCCGCCTCTTTAGCCTCCGTCTCTGCGGTTTCCCCGGCGGGCGCAATTAAAGCGTCCTCGCCCTGCTTGCCCTCGATAACAGCATTGGCTACGGTCTGGGCTATGAGCTTTATGGCGCGGATGGCGTCGTCGTTGCCGGGAATGATGTAGTCTATTTCATCCGGGTCGCAGTTGGTGTCAACGATGGCGACGATGGGGATGCCGAGCTTCCTGGCTTCAGCTATTGCTATTCTCTCCTTGCGGGGGTCGATGATAAAGAGAGCGCCGGGGAGCCTCTTCATTTCCTTGACGCCGCCGAGATACTTTTCAAGCTTTTCTATCTCGTTTGAGAGCTTGATTACTTCCTTCTTCGGGAGCAAATCGAATGTGCCGTCCTCCTGCATCCTGCGAAGCTGGGCAAGACGGTCTATTCTTGTTCTCATGGTTTTGAAGTTTGTCAGCATACCTCCGAGCCAGCGGGCATTGACATAGAACATTCCGGCGCGCTCGGCTTCCTCGCGGATGGCCTCCTGAGCCTGTTTCTTTGTGCCGACGAAAAGGATGTTCTCCCCGTTCTCGGCCAGAGTGCGGACAAAGTTGTAAGCTTCCTCAAGCTTTTTTACCGTCTTTTGAAGGTCGATGATATAAATGCCGTTGCGCTCCATATAGATGTAGGGAGCCATCTTGGGGTTCCATCTTCTCGTCTGATGGCCGAAATGTACGCCGGCCTCCAAAAGCTGTTTCATTGATACTACGTTTGCCATAAATTTCTCTTTTCCTCCTTTTTAGTTATTACCCTCCGGGCGCTTCATCCTCAAAGCCAACCTTTCGGCACAGGGCTCTTTGTCAGCTTCCCGTGTGTAATGCCATGGTATTTTAGCACATAGACCGCTATATTGCAAGTTTTTTTTACAAGTATTCCCCAGTTCTTAATATATTATAATGTATTTACACCCAACCTCCCTTATCTTTCCGTATCTTCCTGTGCTCGCTCTTGAGCTCAACCAGTATGGTATCTTCCCCCACCTTGACAATACAGTCCCAAGGTATCACAAAGTCATGTTCACGGCCGAAAAAGCCCATGTACTTGCAGGGGCCCGGAACAATTATCGCTGCTATCCTGCCGCACGGAAGCTCAACCAGAACGTCCTCAACGAAGCCCAGCCTGTTCCCGTCGCAGACATTAATCACGTCTTTGCACCTTAAATCCGCAATTTTACACTGAAGCATATTATCCCCCCTGAACTCTAAAGCCGGCTTCTGCCGGCTCTCTATTTTTACATTATATTTTGATGAGGACTGTACTATGACTATGGAATTGCTGAGCTCCGGTTTTGCATTGCGGGCGGGGGTTATCCGGGTTTTTGCTCCCTCTTCCCCGCATTATGCATCCGAAACAGTTTCTTTAGGGTTAAAATTATAGATTTTTTCGCTTCAAATAATCCGGCCTATCCTCAACAAGCCCCGGGGGATACTCGATTTTACTCTGCCTCTCAGACAACAGAATAATGCGAAATAACACATAAAACTATGCAAAGAAACGTTTTTCGCCTCTCTCCGAGATTTTTGATTGTGATAATTTACAAAATATCTCGGGAAGAAGTACCTATAAATTTTTTCGATAAGATTATACAAAACACCGATAAGATTGTACAAAAACTTTATGCATTGTTCTGTTATAATACCCTTACGGGGGGATATGCTCCGTAAATTATATTGTATCTTATATCTTATATGTTATATCATATATGATATAAAATTTGGCTCACCAGGCAACCATCGTTTTTCCGACCCCTTTTACGAAATTTCGCCCTAGCGCAGAGAGGAGAGTAAATCGGACAAAAACCGATATACAAAGAGTCGTATGAGTAAATTTACATCAATTGAACAAATGGAACAGAATGCACAGCTTTTGAGGGAAATGGCTGCCAAGGCCGGCGCCGAGACCTGGGAGGACAGAAAGAAGAATCAGACTCCCCAGTGTAAGTTCGGCGAGGACGGAATATGCTGCCGAATCTGCTCAATGGGGCCCTGCCGCATTACGCCCAAGGCCTCAAGAGGTATTTGCGGCGCCGATGCACACGCCATAGCCGCAAGAAACTACGTCCGCTTTATAGCGGGCGGTACCGCCGCGCACTCGGACCACGGCCGTGAGATTGCCCACGTCCTGCATGTTTCCTCAAGAGACGGAAACTATATTATCAAGGACGAGCAGAAACTGCTTAATCTCGCCAGAGAATGGGGCGTAGCCACCGAGGGCAGAGATATTTATGACATTGCCCACGAGGTGGCAGAGATTGGCCTCATGGAATACGGCAAGCCCTTCGGCACTCTTCGCTTCCTGGAGAGAGCGACTGAAGAGCGCCGGAAGCTTTGGGAAGAGCTCGAAATTGCACCCCGCGCTATCGACCGCGAAATAGCCACAGTTATGCATATGACACATATGGGCTGCTCCGCCGATGCCGAGGCTCTGGTTATGCAGGGTCTCCGTACCGGCATGAGCGATGGCTGGGGCGGCTCCATGATGGGTACTGAGTTTTCCGACATTCTTTTCGGAACTCCCACTCCGAAGGAGACCGAGGCCGACCTCGGCGTCCTTGAAAAGGATATGGTCAACATCATCATTCACGGACACGACCCCGCCATGTCCGAGATGATTGTCGCCGCTTCCAACCAGTCCGACCTTATCGAATATGCCAAGGAAAACGGAGCCCGCGGAATAAACATCGCAGGACTTTGCTGCACGGGCAACGAAATCACTATGCGCCACGGCGTAAAGATCGCGGGCAACTTCCTCCAGCAGGAAGGCGCCATCCTCACCGGAGCCGTCGAGCTTATAGTCGTCGACGTCCAGTGTATCTTCCCCGCGCTCGGTCCCCTGACCAAGTGCTTCCACACCAAGTTTATCACCACCTCTGAAATAACCAGAATTCCCGGCTCCGAGTTCATCAAATTCGAGCCGATCAGAGCTCTGGACCAGGCCCGCGAAATCGTCAAAATGGCGATTGACAACTTCAAAAACAGAGGAAGCAACATCTGCATCCCCCAGAGCAAGCAGAAGGCCGTTGTGGGCTATTCCTGCGAGGCAATAATCAAGCGCCTTGACACGGTCACAAACTCCCACGTGGACGATCTCGGAACCTATAAGCCGCTGGTTGAATGCCTTGAATCCGGCGTTCTGCGCGGCGCTGTGGGAATTGTCGGCTGCAATAACCCCAAGGTTAGACCTGACTACTCGCACATAGAGATTATTAAGGAGCTGCTGCGCAACGACATCATCGTCGTCGCAACGGGCTGCTCGGCTCAGGCTGCCGCCAAGGCCGGCCTCATGCAGAAGGAAGCCAAGGAACTCTGCGGCGCCGGACTCAAGAGAGTTTGCGAGCTTGCCGACATCCCGCCCGTGCTCCACATGGGCTCCTGCGTCGACATCAGCCGCATACTCATGCTCGTAACCGGTATTGCCAAGGCCTGGAACGTGGATATTCCGAAGCTCCCGATAGTCGGCTGCGCACCCGAGTGGATGAGTGAAAAGGCAGTTTCGATTGCAAATTATGTTGTGGCCACCGGTATAGATACATACCTCGGCATTGAGCCGCAGGTCAAGGGCTCCTCCCAGATGATGGAGCTTATCACGGAAGGCACCAGAAAGCTGGTAGGCGCCGGTTACATTATTAACACCGACCCCAATAAACTTGTAGCCAGCATAATCGAGGGCATTGAAGCAAAGAGAGCGGCTCTCGGAATCTGAGAAAGGCACTGATATGAAAATTGCGGTAACGGGCAAGGGCGGAGTTGGAAAAACCACCTTCTCCGCCATCCTGGCAAGGCTATATGCCGAAGAAAACAGAAAGGTTCTCGCCGCGGACGTGGACCCGGACGCTAACCTGGGTCTCGCCCTTGGTTTTACGGAGTCGGAGCTTGCCGAGATAACACCGATTTCGGAGATGCGCGCTCTAATCAGCGAGCGCACGGGAGCTTCTCAGGAGAATTTCGGCAAGCTGTTCAGGCTCAATCCGCGCGTTGACGACATACCGAAGCGTTTTGCAAAAGAGAAAAACGGCGTAAGGCTCCTTGTTCTGGGCACCGTCGACACTGCCGGGTCCGGCTGCGTGTGTCCCGAGCACGTTCTGCTAAAGTCCATTATCTCAAATCTCATCATCGGAGACGAGGACGTTGTAATCATGGACATGGAGGCGGGGCTTGAGCATTTAGGCCGCGGCACAACCAGCTGCATGGACAGCTTCATCGTGGTCGTCGAGCCCGGCGCAAGGAGCATTCAGACCTACCGCAAGATTAAAACGCTTGCCATGGAACTCGGCGTAAAAAACGTCAATGTTGTCGCTAATAAGATAAGAACCGCCGAAGACGAGGCTTTTATCCTTGAAAACGTGCCCGATGCAGACTTTTTAGGTTTTATACACTATAATCCAGACCTTGCCCAGGCCGACAGGCAGGGGCGCTCACCTTATGATTTTTCCCCCTCCGCAGTGGAGGAGATAAGAGCAATCAAGCGGAAGCTTGACGGCGTAACTAAATAACCGGAGGGTTTATTAATGACACTTTTTGACAGAGTATTCCGCGGCTCCGATGAGATGTATGAGCTTGCGGTAAAAGCAACTAAAGAGGCGCTTGATAAGTTCGGCGCCGATAAGAAGGTCTCATTCCCCGAAACAGCATACGGTCTCCCCTGCCTTTATTCCTTTACAGCCAAGAAGGTAACTACGCTGGGCGAGCTGTCCGCAGCCCTGGACGACATAAAGGCAATGATGACCCGCGAGCCCCGCGTAAAGGACATTTTTTCCACCGGTATCGCAACGGCTCTTTCCGCCGAGGTAATTGAGGCCGTAAAGTATGTAACGGATGAAAACCCCTACACCGGCGTTTACCACGGCCACCTCTCCGACGCCGAAATTCGCGAGCTTGGCGTTCCCCTTGTCACCAAGGACATTCCCGGTGTCGCCGTAATCATTGGCCCCGCCCCCTCGGACGAGGAGGCAGCCGCGCTCATCAAGGACTACCAGTCGAAGGGCATCATAGTCTTCCTTGTCGGCGGCGTCATCCAGCAGGCGGTCAGGGCAGGCGTTAACATGAACTTCAAGGTTCGTATAATCCCGCTCGGCGACGATTTGTCCTCTGTTGCCCATGTAATTTCCGTAGCACTCCGCGCGGCCTTAATCTTCGGAAATGTTACCGCCGGCGACTACAACGGAATGTGCAAGTACACCTTTGAGCGTATCTTTGCCTTTGTAAACGCCTATGCCCCGGTCGATGACATGACCGTTGCCTGCGGCGGCGGAGCGATAGCCCTTGGCTTCCCTGTCATCACCAACGAGACAAAGAATATCTGGCGCATACCCAAGAGCCTCATCGTCCAGGAAAACACCCAGGATTTTGTGGGGACTTCCCTTGAGGCCAGAGACATCAAGATTAAGATTACCAAGGTTGACGTGCCGCTCTGCCTTGCGCCCGCCTTTGAGGGTGAAATCATCCGCCGCGGCGATATGCAGATTCAGATTGACGGCTCCAAACACGACTGCTTCGAGCTTTGTATTGCCAAAGAACTCACCGAGATTGAGGACCACAAGATTGTTGTCGACGGACCTGACTTTGACGCAATCCCCGAAGGCGGCGATATGAACATGGGCATTATCGTCGAGGTCGGCGGCAAGAATATGCAGTCCGATTTCGAGCCCGTATTCGAGCGTAAGTTCCACAACTACATAAACTGCCTTGAGGGCGTTATGCATACCGGCCAGAGAGATATGATTCGTATTCGTATCAGCAAGGACGCCTACGCCGCCGGCTTTAGGGCCAAGCACTTAGGCGAGGTTCTCTACGCTAAGCTGAAGAGCGATTTTGAGAACGTCATAGACAAGTGCCAGGTCACCATCGTCACCGACCCGGCAAAGTGTAAAGAGCTCCGCTTCAGCCTCGCAAACGCCGCTTACGAGAAGCGCGATGAGCGCCTGAAGTCGCTTACCGACGAGAACGTCGACAAGTTCTACTCTTGCATCCTCTGCCAGTCCTTCTCCCCCTCCCACGTTTGTATCGTCACACCCGAGCGTCTCGGTCTCTGCGGCGCCGTCTCCTGGCTCGATGCCAAGGCGACTAACGAGCTCGACCCGAACGGCCCCTGCCGTGTCGTCGGCAAGGACGGCATGATTGACGAGCGTGTCGGCAAGTGGGAAGATGTCAACGAGGCGGTCAGAGAACTCTCCCACGGTGCTCTTGACGCTGTTTCCCTCTACTCAATCATGGAAGACCCGATGACAAGCTGCGGCTGCTTCGAGTGTATCTGCGGTATAGAGCCCTTCTCCAACGGCGTAATAATAGTAAACCGCGAGTTCGGCGGCATGACCCCACTCGGCATGACCTTTGCTGAGATGGCGTCCATGACCGGCGGCGGTGTCCAGACCCCCGGCTTCATGGGCCACGGCAAGCACTTTATAGGCTCCAAGAAGTTTATGAAGGCTGAAGGCGGCGTCGCCAGAATCGTCTGGATGCCCAAGATGCTCAAAGACCAGGTCAAAACCAAGCTCAACGCAACCGCAAAAGAGCTCTACGGCATAGATGATTTCATCGACATGATAGGCGACGAGACCATAGCCGAAGACGCAGAGACACTCCTCAACTTCCTGACAGAAAAAGGACATCCCGTTCTCGGCATGGAGCCGATGATGTAAGCTACGACTAGTTAATATAGATTGGAACTCCTTTCACCCATGAAAAACCTCCCACTCACACCGGGAGGTTTTTCGTTTCCGAGCCCGCTTTTTATAAAGTCTAGTATGTCCTGAGCCTCTAACCAAAACATCTTCTTCTGTGCGAAAATCCCGGTGTTCGACACAAAAAACCCGACCATACCGTTTCCATCTTTGTAAATAATAGTTAATTACACATGTATAGTATTATTGCTTTACATAATTTCGACGAGTATTTTGTCTATAACATGTCGTAATACCAAGAATTATTGCATAAACATGGCGATGTCTGTAATATTAAAATACTTTACGCATTTTTGTACCTATTTACGATGTTTTTCGGCTTATTTCCGCTGATAATTTGTGACTTTATTTCCAATTATAACAGCAAAGCCCGCCTTAATTAAAGGCGGGCTTTTTAATTGGCTCTATGTCAAGAGTTGGGGTAGAGCCAGAAGAAAGCAACCTTAAAGAGGGTTGGGCTGCGGCCCAACCCTCTTTAAGGTTGGAGCTAAGCAGCAGCACAGTGGAGTATTCTGTTTCTGAA
>DUPK01000012.1 GCA_012838345.1 Clostridiales bacterium
TGAAAACCATCCTGGGCGAGAAGAACGTGGTGGTAAAATAGGGTTCAGAGGAAGCGCCGGAGAAAATCCTTCCAAAAGGCAACCCGCCTTGGGGGACAAAATGAAATGGGACATCTCGTTGGGTGAGATGTCCTCTTTTTTTCTTACGAAGGAGCTATTCGGGGCTGTCGCCGCTCTTCTCCTGCTTTAGTTCCGCCATTATTTCGGCAAGGATTTTTTTGTCCTCCTTTGAATTGAACTCAAGCTTTGCGAACATGTCCGGGCGGCGCTGCATTGTCCTTAGAATCGACTGCTTTCTGCGCCATCTTGCGATGTTCGCATGGTGCCCCGAGAGCAGGATTTCGGGTACGCGCCTATCGTTCCAGACTTCGGGCCTTGTATATTGAGGATACTCAAGGAGCCCGTCCCAGTGGCTCTCCTCGGTATAGCACTCCTCGTCGGGCAAAACGCCGGGCACAAGGCGGCAGACGGCGTCTGCGACCGCCATCGCGGGTATCTCGCCTCCGGTCAGCACGAAATCGCCTATGGAAATCTCCTCGTCGACACATTCCTCGATAAAGCGCTCATCTACGCCCTCGTAGTGCCCGCAGACCAAAATTAGGCGTTTATAATTGTTTTTCAGCCTTATTGCGTCAGCCTGTGTAAATATTTTGCCCTGGGGCGACATATAAATAGTATGGACGCGCTCTCCCGCCTGTTTGCAGATATGCTCCCAGCAGGCGTGGAGGGGCTGGGCCATCATAACGCAGCCGCGCCCGCCCCCATAGGGGTAGTCGTCGACCTGCTTTTGCTTGTTTGTGGTGTAGTCGCGTATCTGGTGGCACTCTATTCTTATAATCCCGCGCTCCTGCGCCCTGCCGAGAATGCTCTCGCAGAGCATATCGCCTACGACGTCGGGGAAGAGTGTCATTATATCTATGCGCAAGCCGTCACATCCCTTCGATAAGATGTACCCTTATCTGCCCGCCCTCGATGTCCACCTTTTTGACAAACTCGGGGACATCGGGAATAAGCCGCTCGGTTTCACCCGCAACGACTAAGATTCTTGAGGCGGGGTAGTTGAGCACGTCGGAGAGCATACCGATGTTCTCTCCGCTTGCCTCGTCAATGACGGGCAGACCGATTATATCGGCGATAAAGTAGGCGCCCTCTTCAAGCCGGGCATCCTCGCGGTCTATACAGACTATCGAATTTTTGAGAGCCATGGCCATTCCAACGGAGTCTATCCCCTCGAAAAGCACGATGACCATACCCTTGTGGACACGGGCGGAGAGCACCTTAAAGGGAGTATCGTTAATATACAGCCTCTCAAAACCGCAGAGGAATTCGGGGCTGTCGCACCAGTGCTGGATTTTGACTTCACCCTTTAAGCCGTGAGTATTTACAATTTTACCTGCCTCAAGAAATCTTCTTTTTTCCATAGTGAAACCTCGCAAATGCGCTTGTATTAATAAGGGAAAGTGCCCCGCACTCTCGCGGGGCACCGAAATCAATCTACAATCTCGACGGAGACCTTTTTTCCGGTTCTCATGGCAACTGACTTAACAAGAGTCCGGATTTCCTTTGCAATTCTGCCCTGGCGCCCTATGACCTTACCCATATCGTTTTCAGCGACACGAAGCTCCAAAACAGTTTCGCTTTCTTTATCGACTTCCGTCACAGTGACCGCGTCGGGATCATCGACAAGGTTTTTCGCAATGTAAAGTAAAAGCTCTTTCATTTTAGCTCTCCTTAAAGCACACCGGCTTTTTTAAGCAGTGCTTTCACGGTATCGGTGGGCTGCGCTCCGGTCTTTATCCATTGCAGTGCACGCTCCCCGTTGACTTTGATTTCGGGTGGGGTTGTAAGAGGATTATATGTGCCAATCTCCTCGATAAACCTGCCGTCGCGGGGGAAGCGGGAATCGGCAACTACTATTCTATAGAAGGGATTCTTTTTTGCACCCATTCTGCGAAGCCTTATTTTGACCATTATTATTTTCACCTCCAAAGTAAGATTATATAGCCACAATCTGCGTGGGCGTGTAAATATTGCGCCCAAAAGCGGCAAAAGGCCGCCGCAAATCAGAACCCGAATGGGAGTCTGCCCTTGCCCGGGAATTTGCCGCGCTTAGTCCCCGCCATCTGTTTGACCATTGTCTGCATCATCTCAAATTGCTTGAGCAGGCGGTTGACATCGACCACGGTTGTCCCGCTGCCGGCGGCGATGCGCTTTTTACGGCTGCTGTTTAAGACATGCGGGTTTTCACGCTCGAAGGGCGTCATGGACTGTATTATGGCCTCGGTGCGGACTAGCGCCTTTTCATCTATGGTGGCCCCGCTTAAGGCTTTTGAGTTCATGCCCGGAATCATCGAGGCTATATCGGATACGGAGCCCATGGACCTGAAGGAAACAAGCTGGTCGTAAAAATCCGTGAGGGTAAACTTGTTTGCCTTGAGCCTTGCCGCCATCTCCTCGGCCTTCTTCTGGTCGAAGCTCTGCTCGGCCTTTTCGATAAGCGTCAGAATGTCGCCCATGCCGAGTATTCTCGAGGCCATACGGTCGGGGTGGAATAGCTCCACCGCGTCGAGCTTTTCGCCCATGCCGACAAACTTAATCGGCTTGCCCGTAACGGCGCGCACCGACAGGGCGGCTCCGCCCCTCGCGTCGCCGTCGAGCTTTGTGAGAAATATGCCGCTTATTCCAAGCGCCTCATCGAAGGCGGAGGCTGCGTTTACGGCGTCCTGGCCCGTCATCGCGTCGACGACAAGCAGGATTTCATGGGGATTAAGCGCCGCTTTAATCTCGCAAAGCTCGTTCATGAGCGCATCGTCAATATGCAACCGGCCGGCGGTGTCCAGAAAAACCATGTCGTTCCCGTGCTTTTTGGCGTGCTCTATCGCAGCCCTGGCTATGTTTACGGGATTTGTCTTGCCCATCTCGAAAACAGGCACGTCCACCTGCTTGCCGACGGTTATGAGCTGGTCTATTGCGGCGGGGCGGTAGATGTCGCAGGCCACGAGCAGGGGGCGCTTGCCGCTTTTTTTCATTAGCGCGGCGAGCTTTGCGCCGTTCGTGGTCTTACCGGCGCCCTGCAGCCCGACCAGCATGACGATTGTGGGGGGCTTTGAGGCTATCGTCAGCTTCGAGTTTTCGCTGCCCATGAGGGCGATGAGCTCTTCGTTGACTATTTTTATGACCATCTGCGCGGGGGTGAGGCTCTCGAGTACGTCGACGCCCACAGACCGCTCGCTAACCCTGGCTATGAAGTCCTTAACAACCTTGTAGTTTACGTCGGCTTCAAGCAGGGCAAGCCTTACCTCGCGCATGGCCTCTTTTATGTCGGCGCTTGTCAGTCTGCCCTTGCTGCGCAGCTTTTTAAACGAAGCGCTTAATTTTTCGGTCAGGCTTTCAAATGCCATGTCTTCCTCCAATCAGCTTTTCAGCAGCTGAAGCCTCTCATATATGTTGTTGGACAGCTCCTGAAGTCTGCCGTTTTTAAATCGGGACTGGTTTAAAAGGTTGATTTCACGGAGATAACCCTCGATTATAGCTATATCGTTTTGCATTTCGATATAGCGCTTGACAATGCCGGTCTTTTTTTCGGTTTCGAGCAGAATTGCCTCTGCTCTCATTATTATGTCGCGCACGCCCTGGCGGCTAATGCCCTCGTTTTCCGCAATCTCGGACAGCGAGAGGTTTTCGTTGTAATAGAGGTCAAAATACTCCCGCTGCTTTTCGGTGAGGAGTTCTCCAAAAAAGTCGAAAAGCATTGTCATATGCAATGTTTTGTCCATTTGGGCACCTCCATCGTGAATCAAGTCGAATAATGTAAAGTGAAATCACCTTACACGCAGTTATTGTACTCTAAAAGAATGAACCTGTCAATAGCTATTGAGAAAAAACTGACAGGTAAAAATACTTCACAGCCGGAAAGCCGGGCCTTTTGTGAAATTGCATATTAAACCTGCTGTGGGGGAAAATAGGCATTATATTAAATCCTGGAGACGGAAGATGACAAGGAAAAACCTGACGTTTTATATAAGTGAGGACAAACTGGGACATTTTGCCGAAAATTCGGCAAAAATGATAGAGACATCAAAGTTTTCTACAGCCGCACACATGGGTACCCGCATAGCCGAAAACCTTAAGAACATACGCTCCGTTGTGTGCCTGTGGGAGCAGCATGTCGCCGAGGGCGGCAGAATGCCGAAGCCCGCCGAGTGGCTCACCGACAACTGGTATATTGCCGAGCGCGAGGGAAAGGGTGCAATCCACGACCTAAGGTCCGTTAAGGACACCCGCGCCGTGGATGGTAAAGGGAAAGCACTTGTCATGTACGCGGCGGAAGAGCTCGTCCACTCCGGAGCGGGCGTGGTAAACGCAGAGCGCATGTCCATATTCCTCGAAAACTTCCAAAAGGTAATCGTCTTGAGAGAAAAGGAGCTTTCGCTCTTTGTGCCGGCGCTCAAGGCCGCGCTGGTGGCAGAGCTTGCCCGGATTGCCATGGAAAGCAGGGCGCTGTTAAAGCCAAAGCCCAAGTCGGAGGGTGGAGAACGCTGCCAGAGCGAGCACGAGCTCTCCGATAGGGCCGGGAAGGTAATCAGCTCCCTGCGTCTCATGTCCAGCATCGACGTATCCAAAATACTCGAAAGGATAAACAGGACCGAGCAGATATTAAGGGAAGACCCCGCGGGAGTCTACCCCGAAATGGACGACAAAACAAGGATTTACTACCGCAGACAAATTTCAAGGCTCAGCAGAAAAACCAACATTGAGGAGCACAAAATTGCCCGCTCGCTTGTAGATTTGGCGAAAGGCGGGGAGGGTAAGAAAAATCATGTAGGATACTATATATTTGAAAAACCGCTCGACAAGCCGCGCAGAAAGCGCAGCGGAGGATTGTATATCACGGCGATAATGCTCACCTCGGTTTTCCTTGCCCTGCTTCTGGGTTTTATACTTGAGAGCCCGGTTATAGCGGTTATCCTGCTGTTTCCGATTTCCGAGATTGTGAAGAATATCACGGACTTTCTAGTTATTAAGTTTACACGCCCTCGCCATATCCCGAAGCTGGAGCTGAAAAACGGAGTGCCCGAGAAGGGCAGGACGATTTGCGTCATATCGGCGCTCCTGACCTCGGCAAAGGCCTGCCCGCAATACGCAAGCCTCCTTGAGGAGTACAGGCTCTCCAACCGCGACAGCGGCGCAAATCTGATATTCGGCATTCTAGCCGACCTGCCCGAGGCACGTGAAAAGGAGACAGGCGAAGACGGCGTAAAGCTTAATCTGCTCAAGGAAAAAATAGATGCCCTGAACGAAAAATACGGCGGCGGGTTTTTCCTTCTCGCGCGCGAGCGGGTTTACTCGGAGAAAAACGGGCGCTTCATGGGCTGGGAGCGCAAGAGAGGGGCAATCCTCGAGCTTGTGCGCCTCTTGGTCGGACAACCCTCCGGCATCAAGGTATTAGCGGGGGATGAGCGGCTCCTTGAAAACCTGCGGTATATAATCACGCTCGACAGCGACACAAGGCTCGGCATAGGAAGTGCGCGCGAGCTTATCGGGGCGATGCTCCACCCGCTAAACAGGGCTGAGATAGACATTAAAAGGGGCATAGTGGCTGGCGGACACGCGATTCTTCAGCCGAGGGTTTCCGTAAGTCTCGACGCGGCCAACCGCAGCGATTTTACAAGGCTCTTTGCCGGGCAGGGCGGAATTGACCCTTACGGCAATACGGCGGGAGACGTGTATCAGGACCTCTTTGAAGAGGGGAGCTTCACCGGCAAGGGGATTATAGACGTAAACGCGTATTACACCTGCCTTGAAGGCCGCTTCCCGGAAAACCTTGTGCTCTCGCACGACCTGCTTGAGGGTGCATATCTCAGGGCCGGTTTTGCCGGGGACGTGGAGTTTACGGACGGCTACCCCCACAAGGTGCTCTCCTTCTATGAGCGTCTGCACCGCTGGACCCGCGGCGACTGGCAGTCCATATTCTGGCTTTTCGATAAGGTAAAAAACGAAAAGGGCGAGAGGGTCAATAACCCGCTGAGTCAAGTAAACCGCTGGAAGATATTCGACAACCTAAGGCGGAGCCTTGTCCCCGTATTTACCTTCGCGGCCGTCTATATAGGCATGCTATCAACGGGCTTAAACTTTGTCACCGCCGCCGTTGTGGCCGTGCTCTCAACTGCCTCGACGCTTCTGATTTCATCGGCAGAGCTTGTTTTCAGAAGGGATATAAACGCCAGGGCGCGCTATCACTCGACGATTATCTCGGGCTTCGGGGCCGTGCTGACGCAGACGCTCGTCCGGCTTTTGCTTCTACCGTACGAGGCCTGGGTATGCCTGCATGCGATTCTCACCTCACTGTACCGCATGCTTATATCGAAGAAAAATCTCCTCTCATGGGTCACCGCGGCGGACAGCGAAAAGAGGCATGGGGAGGACTTCTTCTGCTACTGCCGCAAAATGTTTGCTTCGATGGTGCTGGGCGCTCTCGGCGCCCTGCTTTCAAACTGGATAGCGGGCGTCGCGCTGGGGGCGGTGTGGTTTTTCACGCCCGTTTACGCGATGAGCCTGAGCCGGGAGAGGAAGAGGAGTCAGGAGCTTTCGGAGCAGGACCGACTTTTCCTTATCAGGGCCGCCAACGACATCTGGCGCTATTTCAGCGACCTTTGCCGCCCCTCGAACAACTTCCTGCCGCCCGACAACTTCCAGGAGCAGCCCTATGTTGGCTCCGCGGAGCGCACATCTCCCACCAACATCGGGCTTACCCTGCTCTCCGCGCTTGCGGCGATGGATTTGTCGCTCAGCGGCTCAGAGCAGGCGCCGACCCTCATAGCAAACATGCTGACAACCATGGAGAAAATGCCGAAGTGGAACGGGCATCTCTATAACTGGTACGACACGAAAACGCTCAGAGTCCTTGAGCCCGCCTATATTTCCACTGTGGACAGCGGAAACCTAGCCGGTGCGCTCATAGCCCTGAGGGAAGGGCTTCTGGAGAAGGGCAGCGATTTCAGGAGCCTTGCCGAGCGGGCAGGAAGGCTCGTGGACGCTATGGATTTCAGCCCGCTTTTTGACGAGGAAAGGCAGCTTTTCTATATCGGCAGGGAAGCCGACGGGAAGCCCACCGAGGGCTGGTACGACCTCATGGCGAGCGAAGCCAGGCTCACAAGCTATATCACCATAGCCAGGGGCGAGGTCATGAAAAAGCACTGGCGCAGGCTCGGGCGCGTGCTGGTTTCAAAGGACAACTTCAGCGGCATGGTTTCGTGGACCGGCACGATGTTTGAGTATCTCATGCCGAACCTTTTGCTGCCCTGCTATGAGAACTCCCTGCTCTATGAGAGCATGAAGTTCTGCGTCTATGTGCAAAAACGCGCACACAGCCCCTGGGGCATTTCGGAAAGCGCGTTCTTTGCCTTTGACCCAAATTTAAACTACCGCTACAAAGCGCACGGCGTCGGAAGGCTCGCCTTAAAGCGCGGACAGGACAAGGAGCGGGTTATATCGCCCTATTCCACCTTCCTCGCGCTGCAAACCGCGCCGAAAAGCGCCGTTAAGAACCTACGGCGCCTTTCGCGGATGGGAATGGAGGGGCGCTACGGATACTACGAGGCGGTGGACTTCACTCCTATGCGCCAGCTTGGGAAGAAGTACGA
The DNA here is from genome assembly GCA_012838345.1 of Clostridiales bacterium. Classification (GTDB taxonomy): domain Bacteria; phylum Bacillota; class Clostridia; order Oscillospirales; family Oscillospiraceae; genus DUPK01. Next base: position 7,644 of record DUPK01000012.1, read on the forward strand.
GATAGTCAGGTGTTTCATGGCCCACCACCTCGGAATGAGCCTTGTTGCCATCGACAATGCGGTAAAAGACGGCATAATGCAAAAGCGCTTCATGTGCGACAGGGACATGGCGGCTTTTTCCGAGCTGCTTCAGGAGAAAGTCCCCGTCGGGCAGATTGTGCTCAAGAAGCCGGCGCGCGAGGTACCCGATAAGCCGAGAGTTTTCGCCTTGCAGAGCTGGCAGAGCTCCGGCGAGGGCGTGAGCTTTGAAAGTCCCGCCTGCACGCTGATTTCAAACGGCTCCTACACCGTCGCGCTCTCCGAAATCGGGGCAAACCGGAGCACATGGAGGGACCTGCTGGTCACAAGGTTTGAGGACGCCCGCTTCGGAGCCCTGCAGGGGATAAACTTTTTCCTCAAAGTCGGGGACGAGCTTTATTCGCTGCAGCCGGCGCCCGATTACAACAAAAAGGGCAGCTTTTCGTTTAAGTTCACAGCAATGTCGGGCAGAATCTACGCCCAAAACGAGGTGTTCAGCTCCTGGATCGACACAAAGGTGGCGCCGGAAGAGTACGGAGAGCTTCGAACCGTTTGCATAAGGAACAGGCAAAGCAAGAATCTTGACGCGGAGCTAATCTGCTATTTTGAGCCGGTGCTGGCAAGGCGGCAGGACTACTTTGCCCACCCCGCCTTTTTAAAGCTCGCGATTGAGACGGAAGTCAAGGACGGTGTCATAATTATAAAGCGGCGCTCAAACGGGCGGAACAGGAGCCTCTTTGCGGGCTTTGCCTGCAACGCCGCCATGAGCTTTGACACCATGAAGGAGCCGGCCCTCGGGCGCGGCGGTGAGAGAAATCTGATAAACGCAATCAATGCACCTGCCGGAGGCACCCGGGGGGCGGTTTTAAACCCCTGCGTGCTTGCAAGGGTAAAGCTCAGCGTTAAGCCTGGCGAGGAAACCCAGGTACGTTTTTCGCTCTGTATCGGGGAAAGCGCAGAGGACGTAAGGTTTTCAAGCGCCGAGATATTGAAGCTCTCGCCTCTTATTGGCGCATACCGTGCCGAAGAGACGGCAAGGAGCCTAGGCGCCGACGCGCCCGAGATTGAAACCGCGATGGAGCTTCTGCGCGCGGTTGTCTTCAGGCGCGACAAAAGCCGCGGGAAGGCCGAGGATTTTCCGGGTGCCACCGGCTCGAAGGAGGCCTTGTGGAGGCTGGGCATATCCGGTGACAATCCAATCATCACCGCCGTTATCGACAGCGAGGAGTATGCGGATAAGGCTAAAAAACTGCTGAAAAGCTACTCAATACTGCAGCAGTGCGGAATTAAGTGTGACCTCGCTTTCCTAACGAACGACGGGGGAGACTACCGCCGTCCCGTGCAGTCGATGCTGATGGGCATTCTCGGAGAGCTCGGCCTGGAAAACGACTTTGGTAATGGTGTTTTCATCGCCGGCATGGAGAATCTCCCTGAGCTAACCCGTTCTTCAGCCGCGGTCACAAGCTTCAAAGAGAAGGTGCTCGGCTTAGAGCGCGAAGCGGACAAGCTCCCGGACGAAACCTACTGGAAAAACGGGACCAAGCCGCTTGAAAACCTGCGGTACTATTTCGACTCTGATTTGTGCTTCGTTGTCGAAACCAGCGGAAGCCTGCCCCTAACAGCCTGGAGCAACATCCTTACAAACGGTGTTTTCGGCTATGTTGCGACCGACTGCGGAACCGGCCATATGTGGCATATTAACGCAAGGGAAAACAAGGTCAACGCCTGGCTGAACGACCCATTAACGACAGACGGAACCGAGCAGATAAGGGTGACGGTTGGGGAGAGGAAGTATTCAGTTTTCGCCGACGCCGACGGCTTAGAGTGTAAAATCCGCTACGGATTTGGCTTTGCCGAGTGGGAGAAGGTGATAGGCAATGTAAAAATCAAAACGACAGCCTTTATCCCCCCCGAACTGGATGCGAGGATCTTGATTGTCAAAGTCGAAAGCGGCGGGGAGACGGCCGGCCTTAACTACTTCACGGACCTTGTTCTCGGAGCCGACACGGAGCAGAACGGGCTGCGGGTAAGGCGACAGAACAATATGATAATCGCCGAAAACAGCGGCAATCCCTTATTTCCCGGCGAGAAATTTGTCACGGCTTTTTCGGGCGAAATCCTGAGGTTTTCGGATTTCGACATCCGCTCGCGCTCTGTAAACTGCATTTCAGCGCAGTTTGAATTCTCGAGTGCGGCCGTTTTGCTCTCGGGCTATATTGAGGAGGAAAAAGTCGCGGAGTACCTGGACCTGAAACGGGCAGAGGAGGCCTTGGAGGAAACCAAAAAACACTGGCGAAAGACGGTTTGCCCGATTTTGATAAAAACCCCGGAAAACGCGCTCGACAGCTACATTAACGGCTGGGCGCTGTACCAAATCATATCCTCAAGGATTCTGGGCAGGACCTCGATTTACCAGAGCGGGGGAGCCTATGGATTCAGGGACCAGCTTCAGGATGTATCCTGCATAGTGCAGCACCATCCCGCCTTCGCCCGTGAGCAGATTAGAAGGGCCTGCGAGCACCAGTATGTTGAGGGCGATGTCCAGCACTGGTGGCACCCGACCGGCTGCGCGGTCTGCGACCGCGGTGTCCGGACGCTCTGCAGCGACGATTTGCTGTGGCTTCCGTACTCGCTCTGCCGTTACTGTGAGGTGACCGGCGACCTTGAGTTTTGCAGCGAGGAAGCCGAATATATCGAATCCCCCGTGCTGAAGGAAGGCGAGCACGAGAGGTATGAGCTGCCGCGCAAAAGCGGGATGGTGGGCAGCATATTCGAGCACGCCAAAAAGGCGCTTGACTATTCGATTGAGCGCGGAACCGGCGAGCACGGGCTTGCCCTCATCGGCACCGGGGACTGGAACGACGGCTTTGACAAAATAGGAATAGGCGGCAGGGGTGAGAGTGTGTGGCTGACCTGGTTTGTGGCACATGTCTGCGAGCGTTTTGCCTGGCTCTGCTCGGAGCTTGGCAAGGGCGAGCTTGCGCAGGAGTATAGGCGCTGTGCCCAGAAGTACGCCGCGGCCGCAAACAGGGCCTGGGACAAAAGGTGGTTCTTGCGCGCCTTTTTCGACAACGGTGCCCCGGTCGGCAGGGAGGGAAACCCCGAATGCGCGATTGACTCGATTGCGCAGAGTTTTTCGACCTGGACCTCATATTCGGACAGGGAGAAGTCGCTGACGGGACTGAAAAGCGCCGTATCTTGTCTGTTTGACAGGGAAAATGGTATAATTAAACTGTTCGACCCGCCCTTTACGGGCGAGGGCAGCGACCCCGGCTATATACGCGGCTATGTGCCGGGGGTTCGGGAAAACGGCGGGCAGTATACCCATGCCGCGGTCTGGCTCGCTCTGGGCTGCCTGAATTCAGGGCTGACAAACGAGGCCTGGGAGATGCTAAGGGCAATCCTGCCGCTCAACCACGACATAGCTGTCTACAAGGCGGAGCCCATAGTCCTCGCTGCGGATGTCTATGCAAACCCCCAGCACATAGGGCGGGCCGGCTGGAACTGGTATACTGGCGCTGCCTCCTGGTATTTCCGTGTCGTCGAGGAGGAGCTGCTAGGCATAAAGCTGCGCGGCGGAGTATTGAAGATAGAGCCGAAAATCCCCGATTCCTGGAGCGGCTTTAGCGCCCTGTGGCGCTGCGGTGACAGGGAGTTTAATATTACGGTACGCAGGGCGGAAAAGCCTAAGCTTATTGTCGACGATTCGCCCGTGAACGATAAAATAATCGACCTGTCGAAATATCTTGGCAAACATGATATAATCGTCGAGATAGGCTAGCAATAAATTGAAATCTATTACAAAAAATCATGTAAATAGTCCCTTTTTTCAGATTTCCATGTATAGTATAATAGAAAAGGGAAAATCCGGGAAGGAAATGTTCCTATGGATACTGTTTTCGGAAAAGAGATAATGCCTCAGGTGTTTCTCACAACCGTGAGAACAGACAAATTTAAGACAGGCAGCATTAGCATAAACCTATGCCTGCAGCTCAGCCGCAAGGATGCTGCAAAAAACGCGCTGCTTCCCCAGGTCCTGCTCCGCGGCTGCGGCAGGTATCCCGATATGCAGAGCCTTTCCGCCGCCCTTGACGAGCTCTACGGCGCAAGGGTGGAGCCACTGGTCAGGAAAAAGGGCGAGGTGCACTGTATAGGTCTCTTTTCGGACTTTGTGGACGATGCCCTCGTCTCCGAAGGGGAGATGCTGCTTGAGCGGGTGACGGAGCTATTGGGCCAACTCTTGCTTTTCCCGGCGACGAAGGCCGGGCTATTTAACTCCGATTATGTCAAAAGCGAGAGGGAGAACCTTGCTAACCGCATTCGCGCGAGGATAAACGACAAGCAGCAGTACGCGGTAAGCCGGCTTAAAGAGCTCATGTGCGCGGGCGAGCCCTACTCCGTGGACACCCTCGGCGAGAAACCCGAGGACGCGCTGAAGATTACGCCTATCAGCCTCACAAAGCATTATCGCGAGATACTCGAGACGGCAAGGGTTGAGGTGTTCTACTGCGGAAGCGCCGAACCCGGTCGCGTTGAGATTGCCGTAAAAAACGCCCTTGAGGCGCTGCCGAGGGCTGAGAGCGAGTTTATTCAGCCTTACACGGATGTAAAAATGACGACCGGCGAGGTCCGCTATTTCACCGAAAGCCTGGATGTCACACAGGGTAAGCTCACGGTTGGGTTCCGGCTCGGCGAAATCATGAAAAAGCCGGGGTTGGCCTCGCTCCTTGTTTTCAACGCCCTTTACGGGGGCAGCGTCACCTCAAAGCTTTTCCTCAACGTGAGAGAAAGGCTGTCACTTTGCTATTACGCCAGCTCCCAAATAGAGAGGCACAAGGCCATTCTTATAGTCTCATCGGGTATAGAAATCGAAAAATACGACCAGGCCCTTGCCGAAATACTGCGCCAGCTTGAGCTGATAAAGCAGGGGGACGTAAGCGAGGATGAGCTCTCAAACGCCAGAAAGACAATTATGACTGACCTAAGGTCCGTCATGGATAACCAGTTTATGCTTGAAAACTTTTATCTTAGCCAGGCGATAGATTCCCTCGCGTATTCTCCCGATGTATTGGCGGAGCTTATACGGGGCGTTTCCAAAGAGGATGTTCTGACCGTTGCAGACAGCATCAGGCTTGACAGCGTTTATTTCCTGAAAAACGCGGAAGGGGGCCGGTGAATATGCAACTGCGCGAATATCAAAGGATTAAAGAACAGGTCTGGTTTGACACTCTCCCAAACGGCCTTTCCATTTATGTGGTGCCGAAAAAGGGCTTTTTCAAAAGCACCGCGGTATTTGCGACGAAATACGGCGGTTCGGACAGGCGCTTTAAGCTGGGCGGGAAATGGCACGACACGCCTGCGGGTGTCGCCCACTTCCTTGAGCATAAGATGTTCGACAAGAAGGACCTAAACGTTATGCAGCAGTTTTCGTCCTATGGCGCTTCGCCGAACGCCTTTACAAGCTCAGGCATGACCGCATACCACTTTGAATGTACGGAAAACTTTGAGGAAAACCTGAAAATACTCCTTAAATTTGTGACCGAGCCTTATTTTACCGAAGAGAGCGTCGCCAAGGAGCAGGGAATAATCGCCCAGGAAATTCGGATGATTGAGGATAATCCCCAGTTTGTCGTCTACCGCAACCTCATGCAGGCTCTCTATTCGGAAAACCCCATAAGGGATTCGGTCGCGGGCACTGTTGAGAGCATTGCGGAGATAACGGCCCAGACGCTTTACTACTGCCATGAGGCTTTCTACCACCCCTCGAATATGGTTCTCTGCGTCGCGGGCGACGTAGACCCCGAGCGCATCAGGGATATAACAAAGGAAATCCTCCCGGAAGAGAAGAAGGAGACCGCCGAGCGCGACTACGGAAAGAACGAGTCGCCGCTGCCTCACGAAAACCGCAAAGAGGTCAAAATGGAAATCGGCATTCCCATCTTTATGGCCGGGGCAAAGCTTGGCAGCCGGCTCGCCGGCATCGAGCGCCAGAGGCAGGAGCTAATCGGTGATTTTGCCATGAGCCTTTTTATGGGCAAGTCATCCCCGCTTTATGCAAGGCTCTATTCCGAGGGGCTTATCAACAACACTTTTTATGGGGGCACCAGCTTTTTCCCAGACGGAGCCGTCGCCGTTTTCGGGGGTGAAAGCCGTGACCCGGACGCGGTGTTTTCGGCGGTGACCGCTGAGGCAGAAAAGTTTGCCGCCGAAAGCCCCGACAGGGCGTTTTTTGAGCGCCTTAAAAAGGCGGCGCTTGGTGAGGAAATCAGAGGGCTCAACTCCATGTACGGGATTTGCACAAGGCAGCTTCCCGGGCATTTTGAGGGATTCGACCCCTTTAAGAGTATAGAGATACTTGACGACATCACAATCGAGGACGCTATCAGCTTTATAGAGGACAATCTGAAGCCGGAGAAGCTCGCGGTTTCCGTTGTGCGTCCGTCCAAATGACGGAAAGGAGTCTTTGAATGTCCGATGCGATAATATCCTTTCCCTTACTGGGAGAGAATTTCAAATTAAATCCCAGCAGCTCCTACACGCTTTTCGGCCGCGAGTTTAACTGGTACGGCGCGATTATAGCCTTAGGCTTTCTGCTTGCGGCCTTATATGTTAGCAGGCGGGCAAAACTTTTCGGCCTGACTGTTGATAACATAATAGACATGCTAATCATATCGGTGCCGATAGCGATTGTGGGCGCAAGACTCTATTATGTGGTGTTCAACTTCTCGCAATATAAGGATAGCCTCGTAGACATCGTCAAGATTTGGGAGGGCGGCCTTGCCATCTACGGCGGGGTTATCGGCGGTATTATCGGCGTTTTAATTTTCAGCCGCGTGAAGAAAATTCCCATGGCGCCCGTTCTGGACGTTGGCTCGCTCGGTATGCTAATCGGCCAGGCCGTAGGGCGCTGGGGCAATTTTATAAACCGGGAGGCCTTCGGCAAGATGACCGATGTGCCCTGGAAGATGGGGCTGACAACGGCTTCCGGGACCTATTACTTTCACCCGACTTTCCTTTACGAATCACTTTGGAATCTTATAGGTTTGGCTATTCTCCATTATTATACCAAAAAGCGCAGGTTCGACGGTGAAATCTTCCTGCTTTACGTTGCCTGGTACGGGCTCGGAAGATTTTGGATTGAAGGGCTTCGCACCGACAGCCTTTACCTTTTTTCAACTGGCATACGCGTTTCCCAGCTCCTTGCGGGAGTGTCCTTTCTGGCGGCGCTCGCACTGCTCATTGTAAACCGTTACGCAAAGCGCCGCAGGCCTGGGAGTATGTTTGTTTCCTCCGGAGCCCGGGGAGGAAAGATTGCGAATGTGGAACAGGAGCCAAGCGAACCCAAAGATGAATGAACCGGCAGTTTCCGGTTCCGCTTGTGCATGAAAGTTTAGGCGCATCCAAACTTTATATATAAGCGCGAACGCGCAAATAAAAAGGAGAAAAGGAGATAATCAGCATGCTAGATCCAAGAGTATACAAAGACTGGCAAATCGCAGAAGAAGCTGAAAAGACTTTGCCAAGCGTTGATGAGTTCCGTGAGAAAATGGGACTGCTTCCCGACGAGATTATTCCGTACGGCAGGACTCCTAAGCTTGATTTTATCAAGATCATGAACCGTCTCAAGGATAAGCCCGACGGGAAGTATATCGAAGTAACAGCTATTACGCCCACACCGCTCGGTGAAGGAAAGTCCACCACATCCCTCGGCCTGATTCAGGGACTTGGCAAGCTCGGCAAGAGTGTCGGCGGCTGCCTGCGCCAGCCCTCCGGCGGTCCGACCATGAACGTCAAGGGAACAGCGGCCGGCGGCGGAAACGCCCTGCTCATACCCATGACTGAGTTCTCTCTCGGCCTGACGGGCGACATCAACGACATCATGAATGCCCACAACCTCGCGATGGTTGCACTCAACGCCCGTATGCAGCACGAGCGCAACTACAGCGACGAGCAGCTTGCAAAGCGCGGCCTTAAGAGGCTTGACATCGATCCCGAGCGCGTCCAGATGGGCTGGGTAATAGACTTCTGCGCCCAGGGTCTGCGTAACATCCGCATCGGTATCGGCGGCGATAAGGACGGCTTTGAGATGAACTCCTCGTTTGGAATCGCGGTCAGCTCCGAGCTGATGGCCATTCTGTCCATTGCAACCGATCTTAAAGACCTGCGCGAGCGCATAGCCAACATCATAGTCGCATACGACAAGAAGGGCAACCCCGTAACCACAAGAGATCTGGAAGTCGACGGTGCAATGGCTGCATGGATGCGCAATACCATCAACCCGACCCTCTGCTACACCGTTGAGCATCAGCCCGTTCTGGTACATGCAGGCCCCTTCGCCAATATAGCCATCGGACAGTCCTCGATTATCGGCGACCGCCTTGGCCTTAAGCTCTTTGATTACCATGTAACGGAATCCGGATTTGCCGCTGACATCGGCTTTGAGAAGTTCTGGAACGTCAAGGCACGTCTTTCCGGCCTTACACCAAACGTATCCGTCGTTGTAGCAACCATCCGCGCCCTCAAGATGCACGGCGGCGGCCCGGCTGTATCCCCCGGAAAGCCCATCCCCATCGAGTACCAGCAGGAGAACCTCGAGCTGCTTGAAAAGGGCTGCGAGAACCTCTTCCACCATGTCAACAACGTCAAGAAGTCCGGCATTAAGCCCGTTGTCTGCATCAACAAGTTCGCCACCGATACGGATGCTGAAATTGAGCTTATCAAGAGGCTCTGCGCCGAGCGCGGTGTCCGCTGCGCACTCTCCGAGCACTGGCAGTACGGCGGCGAAGGCGCCCTTGAGCTCGCCCAGGCCGTTGTGGAAGCCTGCGAAGAGCCTGTCGACCTCAAGTTCCTCTATCCGCTTGAGATGCCGCTGCGCCAGCGCGTCGAACTCATCGCGAAGGAAGTCTACGGAGCCGACGGCGTCGACTGGTCGCCGCTTGCAACCGAGAAGGCTGAGCGCTTCGAGTCCGATCCTTACTATGCCGACTTCTGCACGATGATGGTCAAGACCCACCTGTCCCTGTCCCACGAGCCCACCTGGAAGGGCGTACCAAAGGGCTGGCGTCTGCCCATCAGAGACATACTTGTCTATGGCGGAGCTAAGTTCCTCTGCCCGATGGCAGGCTCCATCACCATGATGCCCGGCACAGGCTCCGATCCGGCATACCGCCGCATTGACATCGACGTTGAGACAGGCAAGGTAACCGGACTGTTCTAAGGTACTATCTATATGATTTAAGGAGATTTCTATGTCGGACGGCAGAAAAAGCAAGGCGGGAAGAGGCTTTCTGAAAGCCACCGCAAAACTTCTGAAAAAAGCGGGGAGCGAAACGGCAAAGATTGCCAAGATAGCCAAGCTCAGCGCTGAAATAAACTCGGCTAAAGAGGGCATCAGAACGGCCCAGCTTGAATTGGGAAAGATGTATTACGAGACATTCAAGGATGAGCCGCACCCTCAGTTTGCCGAAAACTGCATCCGCATAAAGAAATCGATTGAAGCCATACAAGAGAAAAAGCAGCTTATCGAAGAACTGAAGTCCGGAGTTGCCGAGAAGGACAAACAGGAAGAGTTCTTCAGCTAAGCAAATCTAAGGGGCTGTCACCCAAGACAGCCCCTCTTTTTTGGTTTCTGCGGCTTGCAAGCGGGTTTCTGCACCGTCACCTACGGGTACATCAAGCTTGCACTAACTTATCCGGTTTCGCATATTGACTCGCTTTTTCGCCGGGTGCTGTATAAGCAGATGAAACCACCCCCGTCAGCGCAAAACAGGCAAAGAAAATCGGCTTAAGGATACATCCTTAAGCCGATTCAATTTACTTTGCGTTGAGCGCCCGTTCAAGCCATACGGCCGCAACATCCATCGCCTCGTAAAGCCCGTTCTTCTCGGTCTTTTTAACGACCCTGTCCCTTGACTTTACATCGGGGTCCGTCAGCTGCAACTGCAGGGAAACCTTGCTTGCGACGGGGAGGTCCTTGACCATGGCCTCGTCCAATATCTGCAGCATTACAATATGTGAATCGTGCATGTTGCCGTAATATATAAGGTTATCCTTGCGGCGCAGTGGGTACCCTTTATACATAAGCGTCTTCTTTTCTGCCATCTTATCCCTCCTGCTGCCTGTCTTTTTCCAAGTAGTAAACTACGAGTTCCTGTAAAAGCTCATCTCTATCAAGCCTGCATATAAGGGTGCGGGCGTTGTTGTAATTGGTGATATAGGTTGGATCTTCCGACAGAATATACCCGACTATCTGGTTTATGGGGTTGTAGCCCTTGATGCGAAGGGATTCGTAGACGGATGTCAGAATTTCCCTTATCTCCCGCCTGTGGTCAATTACTTTAAACTGACGGGTAAAGTCGTCCATATCCAAACCTCCTTCCCTAGAAATGGCTTGCCAGGTAAATTATATTATATCAGAGAAATCGTTTGCTGTAAAGCAAATTATCTGATCTGAGCGCCGAGTTCCTCATTAAGCTGCTTCAGTATTTTGTCAATAGGAGGATTTACCTCCGCGTCGGTCAGGTTTTGCTCGTCGGAGCGGAATTCAAGCGAAAAAGCGGCGCTCTTTTTGCCCTCGGGGATGGGGGAGCCGGTGTAGATGTCAAAGAGCCTGACCTCTTTTAGCAGCTTGCCGCCCGCTTCCTTGATGACTTTGGAGATGACGGCGACCGGCGTATCGGAATCGCAGACTATCGCAAGGTCGCGGTAGACCGAGGGATAGCGCGGAAGCGGCCTGTAGCTTGGCTCCGGCCCCTTCGACTCAAATATGGTCTCCAAATCGAGTTCGGCTACGTACACGGGCATGTCTATGCCGTAGTTGTCCTGCACCTTCGGGTGGATTTGGCCCATTATTCCGAGCACCCTGCCGCCGAAGGAGATCTCGGCGCAGCGCCCGGGGTGGAAGCTCGGATTGTCAGAAACCGCCGCAAACTCGGGCTCCGTTATTCTTTGCGATTTGAGAATTGCCTCCACGCAGCCTTTAAGCGTGAAGAAGTCTTCGCTTTCTCCGTAGGCGCCGAGCACGAGCTTAGTGCGCTCATCAGGGAGTATAGCCCCGTCAACGGGATTATATACCTTGGCAAGCTCGTAAAGCCTTACCTCGCGGTTTCTGTAGCTGCTGTTCCTGCCCAGAACCTCAAGCATGGAGGGAAGACCCGTCGTGCGCATTAGAGATGTGTCGTCACCCAGGGGGTTGAGGATTTTAAGGCTCCTTCTAAGGGAGGAGTCCTTTGGGATGCGCAGCTTGTCGTAGTCGGAGTCCCCGATGAACGAATAGGTCAGAATCTCCGTAAAGCCTATGCCGCGGCAAAGCTCACCGAGACTTCTCTCGGCCGCCTGACGCGCGGTCAGCCCGCCCTCGACGGCGGCACCTTTGAACACCGTCGGCTCAATGACATTATAGCCGTAGAAACGTGCGATTTCCTCTGCAATATCGGAGTAATGCTCGATGTCCGAACGCCAGGAGGGAACGGCTATGATGCCGTTTTTTACGGTGAAGCCGAGGTCGGTTAAAACCTTTACCATGAACTCCTCGGGGATGTCCGTGCCGAGAAGAGCGTTTATTTTGCCCTTCTCAAGCGGAAGAGTGACGGTTTTTATGTCCGCCGCAATGACGTCGACAACTCCATCCACAACCTCGCCCGCGCCGAGCATTTCAACAAGCTCGCAGGCTCTTTCAACGGCGGGCAGGGTCATGAGGGGGTCAAGCCCCTTTTCAAAGCGCGAGGATGCGTCCGTTCTCATTCCGAGCGCCGTCGCGGTCCTGCGAATACTTACCCCGTTGAAGTTGGCCGATTCAAATACGACGGTTGTGGTCTTGTCTGTAATCTCGGAGTTGGCGCCGCCCATAACCCCGGCAATGCCTATGGGGCGGTACTCGTCGGCAATCATGAGCATATCGGTCGTGAGCTTTCGTAGATTGCCGTCGAGCGTCTCGAGCGTCTCGCCAACTCGGGCCGTCCTGACAATTATTCTATTGCCCTCTATGCAGGAATAGTCAAAGGCGTGCATGGGCTGGCCGTACTCAAGCATGACATAATTTGTTATATCGACGATATTGTTTATCGGCCTTACGCCGCAGGCTCGCAGCCTCTGGCGCATCCACTTCGGCGAGGGCTCGATTTTGATGTTTTTTACCACTCTTGCTGTGTAGCGGGGACAGAGGAAGCTATCCTCTATCTCCACGTCGATATAATCTAAGATATTTCCGCCGCTGCCCTTCACCTTGGGCGTTTTGAGCTTCAGCTCCGTGCCGAAGGTGACGGCGCTCTCGCGCGCAAGCCCAATAATGCTGAAGCAGTCGGGGCGGTTGTTGGTTATCTCAAACTCGAAAACGGTGTCGTCAAAGCCGATTACGCTCTTTATGTCGTCGCCGGGCTTGCAGTCCTCCTGCAGAATGAATATGCCGTCCTCCTCGGCATAGGGGAAGTCGTTTTTGTCAAGGTCCAGCTCCTTAAGCGAGCAGAGCATGCCCTCGGACTTTACGCCGCGGAGGTTGCCCTTTTTAATTTTGACGCCGCCGGGGAGAGTGGAGCCGTGGAGCGCGACGGGAACAAGGTCACCCACCTTCACGTTCTGAGCGCCCGTGACAATTTGAATCGGCGCTTCCTCGCCGACGTCCACGGAGCATATCCAAAGGTGGTCGGAATCCGGATGACGCTCAATCGTCAGCACCTTTCCGACAACCACGTTTGATATTTCGGCTCCAAGCACCTCGATGCTCTCGACCTTGGAACCCGAGAGCGTCATCGCGTCCGAGTATTCCTTGTTACTTGCCTTAATGTCCGTAAAATCGGACAGCCATTTTCTTGATAGCTTCATACTGGATACCCCTCCTAAAACTGGCTCAGGAAGCGCATGTCGTTTTCAAACAGCAGGCGCATGTCGCTGATATTGAAACGGCGCATTGTCAGGCGCTCAAGCCCGACGCCGAAGGCAAAGCCGGAATAGACGCTCGTGTCTATACCGCAGCCCTCCAGGACCTTAGGATGGACCATGCCCGCGCCGAGAATTTCTATCCAGCCCTCGCCCTTGCAGACGCGGCAGCCCGCGCCGCGGCACTCAAAGCACTGCACGTCGACCTCGCAGGAAGGTTCGGTGAAAGGGAAGTGGTGTGGCCTGAAGCGTGTCCGGGCCTCGGGGCCGTAAAGGCGCTTAACGAGAGTATTGAGCGTGCCCTTTAAGTCGCCCATGGTTATGCCCTTGTCAACGACCAGACCCTCGACCTGATGGAACATCGGGGAATGGGTCGCGTCCACCTCGTCCTTGCGGTAGACCCTGCCGGGCGATATGACGCGGATGGGCGGTTTCTGAATTTCCATTACATGTATCTGCACGGGGGAAGTCTGGGTGCGAAGCAGTACGGAGCTGTCCTCCGTGAAGTAGAAGGTGTCCTGCCACTCCCTCGCGGGATGGTCCGCGGAATGGTTGAGTTTGGTGAAGTTATATTCAGAAAGCTCGACCTCGGGTCCCTCCGCCACGGAAAAGCCCATACCCGTAAAGATGTCCACGACCTCGTCAAGTATGACGGACATGGGGTGCCTTCTTCCAATCTTGATCGGCTTTCCGGGTATGGTTACGTCGAGCTTTTCGTTTTTCAGCTTCTGTTCGAGCAGCTTTTCCGAGAGCTCCGCCGTCTTTGCCGCTATGGCCTCTTCTATGGCGGCGCGCACCTGATTTGCAAGCTGTCCGATAATCGGGCGCTCCTCCGCAGATAGGCTTCCCATCTGCTTTAAAACGGAGGTGAGAGAGCCCTTCTTGCCGAGGTAAGCAACTCTCAAAGCCTCAAGAGCGCCCAAATCAGCCGCTTTTTCGATAGCGGAGAGGGAAGAGGACTTGATTTCCTCAAGAGTTTTCTTCATCTTCTGACAATCCTTTCTTAAATGAAAGCTATAGTTGGATATTAGCTCCGGGAAAATAAAAAATCTTCCATCCAGCAGGGACGAAAGACTCCGTGGTACCACCCATATTCGGCCTAAGACCGCACTTTAGAGCCTATAACGGGGCAAGCCGCCGGGGATTGGCCGGAGCTCACGGGCGAACCAAGCGCTTTCCGGGTAGGGCGTTTTCAGCCGCTGACGCTCCCTCTCTTTGACCCTTCACATGCGCTATTTTCCCGATCATAGCGGTGATTTTTTACTTTTTGTAATTGTAACATAACAAATTTTATAAAACAAGATATAAATTGACTAATTTTGAGTTTTGACATATAATACTGTCTTATCAAAAAGGTGCGAAAGGCACAGGTTTTATGGAGATTAAAGCGCTCACAAGGGAAAGCCTCTCAGGTACGCTCCCCGAAAGAAGGCGGGACAGCAGCAAGGGAGACTACGGCCGCACTCTACTTCTCTGCGGAAGCGTGGGCTACACCGGCGCGCCTTTTTTGGCGGCGGAGGCGGCGGTCAGAAGCGGCGCGGGTCTTGTTTTTCTTGGCGTTCCCCGCGATATTTATGAGATAATAGCCGTAAAGCTGAACGAGGCCATGCCTTTTCCGCTCCCCTCCGAGAACGGAATGCTATCCTCTCGCTCTGCCGAATTGATTTTGGAAAGGCTTGAAAAATGCGACGTCTGCCTAGTCGGCCCGGGGCTCGGGAGGTCGCGGGGCGTATCGGAGGTATTGTTTGAGATAATCAGAAACTCCCGCGTCCCTCTCGTCATCGACGCCGACGGCATAAATGCGCTCTCTGCGAATATAAATATACTGGACGAGGCGGCGTGTCCGATAATCCTCACCCCTCATGAAGGAGAGTTTAAAAGACTTGGCGGCGACCTGTCTATGGGCAGGGAAAAGGGAGCACTTGAATTCGTAAAGGCGCACAGCTGCACGCTCGTTTTAAAGGGCAGCGGAACCGTCATAGCGTTCGGCGACGGAACCCTTGCCCGCAACACCACCGGAAATCCGGGGATGGCAAAGGGCGGCAGCGGCGATGTGCTCGCAGGGATGATAACGGCGCTTCTGGGGCAGAAAATTCCGCTTAAGTCAGCCGTTTCGGCAGCCGTATGGCTGCACGGGCGGACCGGAGACCTTCTTTGTGAGGAGCTTGGGGAATATTCGATGACTCCGACCGATCTAGTATACGCGCTGCCGAGGGCGTTTAAGGAGCTTTCGGCAGTGTAAAAGAGGAGCTGAAAGCGTTGCGCAAAGCGGCATTTTTGGCACTTATGATAGCGCTGTGCCTGTCTCTCTTCGCCTGTGGCGGAAAGAGCGGTACGGACGGTCTTGCGGAGGAAATCAAAAAGGAATATTCCGAAACCGAGAACATGACTCTCATTATCTCGGTCAGGGCAGACTACGGAAGCAGGGTTTACGACTATAAACTCCGCTGCGAAGTAAAGGACGATGAAATGGACATTGAGGTGATTGAGCCGGAGGGCATAAAGGGCTTGAAGGCTCATGTGTCCGAAGAGGGAATCGGCCTTGAATACGAGGGGACTACGCTTGATACCGGCGAACTGTTCGGGAAGGGCCTGTCGCCGATTGAGGCAATCCCAATCATGCTCAACGCATGGAAAAGCGGCTACATAACAGAGACCAGAAACGAGAAAATTAAAAAGACCGAAACTATTGCCGTCACGTTTGATTTAAAGCCAGCGGACAGCGAAAAAGACCTTCTGCACACAGTCTGGTTCGACAAGGAAAGCCACCTGCCTGTAAAGGCTGAACTGCTGTACGGCGGCTACAGAGTGATTGACTGTGAGTTCGGAAACGTTATATTGGAGTGAACTTAATGGAATTTTTACAGAAGAGGGCCTGGGCGGAGGTTTCTTTGGACAACATCGCCCATAACTATAATGCCATCAGGGAGCGGCTGCCTGAAGGTTGCCGCTTTCTTGCCGTTGTGAAAACAAACGCATACGGCCACGGAGCAAGGCGAGTCGCGGAGCTCTGCGAAAATCTCGGCGCCGATTACCTCGCCGCAACCAGCATCGACGATGCAACGCAGATGCGCTCCTGGGGAATCAAGGCGCCCATACTGATTTTTGGCTATACTCATCCTGAATATACGGAGATACTGATAAGAAAGCGCCTGACCCAGACGGTTGACTGCCTTGAGGCCGCACGGGAGTATTCAAATATCGCCTCAAAAATTGGGCAGAGGCTGAAAGTCCATCTAAAGCTTGACACGGGGATGGGAAGGCTCGGCTTTGTCTGCCACGGCGACAGGGATTCGGAGGGGGAGCTGCTTGAGACTCTGAACCTTCCGGGGCTTGACATTGAGGGTATTTTCACGCATCTGGCCGTTTCCGATGCGCATGACGATGAGTATACTAATATGCAGCTTGAGGCTTTCAGCGCGACCGTGAAGAAACTGGAAGAAAAAGCCGGATTTCGATTCAAGCTGAGACATTGCGCCAACAGCGGAGCTGTGATAAACTACAGGCAAACTACGTCTTTCGACATGGTAAGGCCCGGAATTATGCTCTACGGCCTTTATCCGGGCCGCGACAGTGGCGGCATAGAGCTGCGCCCGGCAATGGAGCTAAAGACCAGGGTTATTGCCGTAAAGGAGCTGCAAGGCGGCGACAGCGTGAGCTACGGCTGCACATTTACGGCAGAAAAAACGACGAAGATAGCGGTTTTGTCGATAGGATACGGCGACGGCCTGCACCGCGTTTTGTCGGGGAAAATGGACGTGCTTATAAACGGCAAAAGGGTTCGCCAGATAGGTCTGATTTGCATGGATTTTTGCATGGTAGACGTAAGCGGCGTTCCATGCGCCGTCGGCGATGTGGCTACTATTTTCGGAAGGGACGGCGATGAGTATATTTCTTTGGATGAAGTAGCCGAAAAAGCCGGTACAATATCATATGAAATCACCTGCGCCTTAACCGAGCGCGTACCGCGTGTGTACATCGGGTACTCCGGCGGAGTATAATGGTAGGGGGAGAGTAATTTCCTTCCTCCGGCAGGGTATATTTTGTTTCGCTTTGTGGAAGAATTGATATAGCCCGATTACATAATTAATAATTAAATAGATTATTAGTCATGTAGTCGGCAAATCTTCCGTCGGAGAGTGAAGAAGCGTGACAAACGGTGTTAGACGAGGAGACATCTACTACGCTGACTTAAGCCCTGTTGTGGGCAGCGAGCAGGGTGGTATGAGACCAGTGCTGATCGTGCAGAATGACACCGGAAACAAACACAGTCCTACGGTAATTGCGGCGGCGATTACGTCGCAAATTAACAAAGCAAGGCTCCCTACACATATCGAGTTACAAGCGAACAGCTACGGACTTTCCAAGGATTCGGTTATTCTGCTGGAACAGATCCGCACAATCGACAAACGCAGACTGAAAGAACACATGGGCCGACTTGACAACGACATGATGAGCAAGGTTGACAACGCCATTGCAGTCAGCTTTGGCCTGCACTGATTAATCTCGGGGCGGCCTTAAGCCGCCCCGAGAAA
>DUPK01000013.1 GCA_012838345.1 Clostridiales bacterium
ATCGGATGCTTTGGTCTTGGTCTATCGCCCGGGGACTTGAAAAACATGCTCCCGATAAAGATTATTTTCCCAATTACAGCGATTACAACCTTTTACGGTTTTGCACTGGACAATGGAACGTTGCTGAAAGTAGTACAGCATGTCATATACAGGTTCCGTTCAAGACCGGGAGCAATTCCGGTTATGCTTTTTTGCCTCTGTGTACTGCTTGGTATTGCGGGTATGGATGCTGGTTCCATCACTGCTATTATGGCGCCTATTGCTATGAGCATCGCTGCTCTAGGCGACCAGCCAGTGTTACCTTATGCTGTTACTACCCTACTCGCAGCAGCTGTGGGATCCAATTATATGTTTGCGACTGGCGGAGCGATTATGAGGGGTCTGATTGAAGAAACCGTCTTCTCGGAAAGCGCCTTTGGCATCAGCCTGAGTATCTTCCTTTACAATCTACTATGCTACGCAGTTTTGTTTCTGATTACCATTTTCCTGTTCCGAAACAGGGGAGAACGCCCTGATGTGGCAAAGCCAGAGCCTCTGGAACGCAGGCAGAAAATCAATCTGATTATGATAGGGCTTTTCGTGGTTGCAGTTGCTTTGCCCTCAATCCTCTCTGAGGTTACCGGTTCCAATGTGTTAAAGGCTCTGGCAAAAAAGGCGGATGTAGGCTTTATTGCCCTGGTCTTTGCTCTTGCGGCAACGCTGTTCCGGCTGGGCGACATCAACACCATTATCAAGACTCGTGTTCCGTGGAAAACACTTTTCATGGTAAGCGGCATCACCGTATTGATTGGCGTTGCCTCCAAAGCGGGCATGACAGATGCTCTTGCCGATCTTGTGGGAAGCAATTGCCCCGGGTGGCTTGTCGTTCCGCTGGTTACCCTGATTGCCGGCATTATGAGTGTTTTTTCAAGCGCCATCAGTGTTGTTATTCCCACCATGTTTCCGATGGTTCCCAGCCTTGCGGCTACCACGGGAATTGCAGCGTCTCCGTTTTATCTCGCCATTGCGATTGGGGCCAGCACTTCAGCGCTCTCCCCCTTCTCCACCGGGGGTTCTATTATGCTGGGCAACTGCACCGATGAAGCAAAACGTGAAAAGCTGATGTTCGGGCAGATAGTGTCCGCCTTCGCAATGCTGGCATGCGTCATTATCTACTGCGGTGTGATAGCTCTTTTCTACTAATGAATTAATATGGGCTCTACGTCAACAGCTGGGGCGGAGCAAAAATAAAATTATAATTAAAAGGATAGGAAGGATAAGAAAAAGGGAAACTTAAGTGCACCCTTTGTCTACTTAATTCTGAGTAGACAGGGTGCACTGCTCGTTTTGCGGTCAAATTCAGTTATAAATATTTACAGCAGCACGAAAGGGATGCCGGAAGTTTATTATTTCGGCTTTGAAAGCCGGTGCTTAATATTTTCGCGCCTCAATAGGCTGCGAGATGAATGGATACCGCGCTCTCAAGTTTGGTATCTTGACAATATAACCCCGCTTATGGTGTAATCAGTCATAATACGAAAGGCTGATTATGCGAGATTTAGATAATAATCATTCTGTGTTCTCGATGTATTATCACTTGGTATAAGTTGTAAAGTAGTCGCACTAGGTTGAGATAATAAAGGCTCTAATCGGCTGCAAAAACACTAATTTGTGAGGAGAAAAATAATGTGCGAAGATAACAGCCTCCAAGTAGTAAGTCCCTCATTTGAGAATAACTGCCCAATGCCCAAAAGGCATACTGGATTTGGAGAGGATATTGCACCGTCCTTTAAGTTGTTAAACCTATCGCCAAAAGCAGTTTCGATAGCAATCATTATGGATGACCTTGATATTCCGATGATTAAGGAGTTCAATCACTGGGTCATATGGAACATACCAAAAACCGAGATAATACCAGAAAACATTCCCCCCGGCCCTGTCGTGCCTATGTTAGGGAATGCAATTCAAGGCGTCGGATACGGCAAAAATCGCTATAGGGGACCTAAGCAGCCTGTATTTGTTAGAAATATGCATCGCTATATTTTCAAGTTTTATGTGCTTGATTGCTTTCTAGACCTGGACGTAAATTCAAGAAAGGCGGATTTACTTAAAGCTATGAAGGGGCACATCATTCAACAAGGAAGCATAACAGGAACCTATAAAAGATAATTTTATAATTTAAGTGGGGGCAGAGTTATTATGTTGAAATGAGAGCAATGCCTGCATGTCCTCTGTACCTTTTTTATTGGCAAGAAAAGATTCTCCATTATTGGGGTGGACACGCCCTGCACGAGAGCTTCCAAAATTACCCCGAAAAGATAAACCACAAGGCAAAATGCCTTGTGGTTTTTTCATAGACTACTGAAAAGATTGGACACTTTAAATAATTTATAGACGTTCTAAGGTTCGTACAGAAATGTACAACCTTTTTTCAGAGAAAAAATAATAGAATATTTATTGATACAAAATATTTGCAGAACTATTTTGCATCCTTGGTTATTAGTAGTCGCCGACGATTTGAAGAAGCATACTGAACTTGCCCGATAGCAGGCGAGGAAATTAGAAAGCTGCACATTTTATGCGGTTGGCAACAATTGTCGCTTTTTTACGGTAGTAGCGCAGCTTGAACATTTTCTTTGCTTTTATGTAGAGCGCGTTTATCTCTGCCTCATATGCAAGCGGATCGTCTTCAAAGCGAACAATCTTCTTTTTCAGCGAATCGAACTGCAGACAGTATATCATTCGATACCACGCACAGCTGAGAGGCTCGTTTTCTTGCTTCCAGTATGCGTTGAACTGTTCCGCCATGGGCGCGTACATGATTTCGTCCATATGCTCGCGGGTGACAATTCCGTCATTTATCGCCATTTCGACAATATCGGTACCGGGCAGGAAATTCAGACCGTGGAGCTGAAGCTCAAACGGGCGGCGGAGCTCCTTTATAAGATAGTAGGTTTCTTTCAGGTCATCTATAGTTTCAAACGGGTGCTGGAGCATGAAATCGTAGCTTGCCCAAAATACGCCTGCATTCTTTATTGCGCGTGTGGCGTTTATTATATCCTCCTGTGTTTCATAGCGATGGAATATATCGCGGCGCACGCGGGCGGAGCCGGATTGTATGCCCATTATTACTTCGACAAGTCCGGCCTTCACAAGCTTCCTTAGGTCATCCTCGTTCACCATCTTCGGGTGCGACCAAATAGTGAACGGTAGGTTGATCTTCTGTTTATATTCCTTCACGAACTCGTCTATCCAGCCGGGCGTGTTGGGAAAGATTTCATCGTAGAAATGAACAAAAACGAGCTTTTTAAACTTCTTTTTTACTTCAACAAGCTCATTGATAACACTTTTTACACTACGGGTGCGTACATACTTCGTTCCCTTCGGGAAAAGGCGCCTCAGATTATTACAGCAGCAGTAAGAGCATGTAAACGGACAGCCACGCGATGCGATTACCTCATAGCTGAGCGCACTGAGGTACGGATCGCCGCTTACTATGGCGCTGTGCTCAATAAAGTAGCTTCTGCCACATTCGATCGCGGGTTGACCGTAACCGTCAATATCCTCGAGAATATCACCTACAGGGTTAATAATATTCTCGCCGTTCCGCTTGAGGCAGAAGCAAGGAAAATTCTCTATGTCCGTGCCGTTCAAAATCGAATCGGCAAGACGACACATTGCTATCTCGCCGTCGGTACGGATAACGTAATCTATGCCCATGTCAAGGAATCGTTCCGGAAACATTGAGGCAAACGCACCGCCGCAAACGGTAGGAATATTCGGAAAACGGTCGCGGACAGAGTTCAAAACGCTGTTGACCGTATCGAGATACATTGAGCTCATAACGGAGAAACCGATTAGTATCGGCTGCTCATGTTCAATAGTATCGTTAAGGAGTTTCAACTCCGTTTCATTTGTCGGCTTCGGGTGCAGACTGTTAAAATCCTTAAAAAAAACGGTCGCAACATCATAGCCACTTCGGCGAAGAGCAGTTTCAAGGTAACGCACTCCTAGCGCCTTGATATTGTAAAATGCAACTAAGAGTACAACGGGCTTCTTTTCCATCATAACCTCCGACATGCGATAAAGACAGCATTAGTATAAATATGTATGATGCGGCTGATTATTTTGCACGCTTGAATGCCGTAAAGAGAAAACTAAAATCGTAAAAGGAAAATGTCGGCATAACTCGCATTATACGGTTTATTACCAATATAGTCAATACCAGGCAATAAATAATTGCTGGACCACTATATATGGCAAAGCCCGTACGTATGTGCTAGAATGACTATAGAAGGACAAAATGACCCATTTTATTTGAGCAAAAATATTAGGAATATCTCCTTGTGGAAAACTTCCGCTAATAGTTGGGTATAGATAATACTCAAATCTCGCTGCCGGCCTTTTCATTCTTTCGATTTCAGTATAGCCATATAAGACATTTTCAGCAGACATTTGCAACGAGCGATTGAAACCTGCTATCGCTTTGGTGGTATAAATGATCCGACACACCTCCTGTGAGGGCGTCCGGAATTATATGTAGTTTGCGGCAGAGATTTCGCGCATCAGACTAATATTTGTGTGGTCAGTATGCAATAAAGTCTGTCAATCGGCAAGAAAAGCCGGGGAAGAACATGTTCCCCGGCTTTGTTTCTCTTCAGCGTCGCATCTTAATATAAATCTTTCTATTTAACCCTCTACATCAAAACCATGCGTTTCCCGCACAAAGCGTCATACCGTCATTTCACCGCATAGGTTCTTCTCCATTAATAATTCAATCTTATCCGTAGTATACCCTTTGCTGAAAAGATAGTATAATTTTGCGACTGCAGCCTCCGTCGTAATGTCAAATCCGCTGACCGCTCCGGCGTTTTTAAGAGCCATGCTTGTTTCATATGCGCCAAGCATAACGGTTCCCTGTGGGCACTGCGAACATACCGTAACGATTGTTCCGCTTTCAAAGGCTTTTTTTATCATGGGTAGCAGGGCCCCGCCGTATCCCGGTATATTCCCGGCTCCAAAAGTCTCAATTACTATCCCTTTCAGCTTTTCCGTCAATATGGATTCAAAAAGTTCGAACTGTATTCCCGGGAAGACTTTTATTACGCCAATAGGAACGTTTTCAAAAGGAACATAACGAAATGCTTCGGTGTCCTTCTCCTTCAGGTACGCCTTGTTGTAGGAAATTAATATTCCGGCTTCCGCAAGAACCGGGTAATTCGGTGAAAGGAAAGCGATTAGTTCGTCGGAAGAATATTTTATCGACCTATTGCCTCTCAGAAGTTTATTTCCAAAATAGATGCATACCTCATGGACCATGTCAGAAGCGGCGATTAACAGCGACGTTATGATGTTATCCCTACCGTCGCTTCGGATTTCGGAAAGAGGAATTTGCGATCCCGTCAGAATCACCGGCTTGAAGCAGTGCTCCAGCATAAAGGAAAGCGCGGAAGCGGTGTACGCCATTGTATCCGTGCCGTGCAACACCACAAACCCGTCGTATTCTTCATACGCATCCGCAATGAGCTTTCCGATTTTGTTCCATTCGGCGACGGTCATGTTTGAAGAATCAAGCAGTTCATCCAGCTCTGTCAAATCCCATAAAGGCATACCTTCAACCTTTAATATGTCCATATTGCGGAGAAGGTTTGAAAAAGACTTCCCGTCCGGCATATAGCCGTTTGATGTATTTACCATGCCGATGGTTCCGCCTGTATTGATGATTAATATTCTTTTTCTTTTCATATTTAAGCCCCATACATCCCATAGTTCAGCATTCAATCGCATTTACATGGTAATACGGTTTATTCATCTTGTCAATGAACGCATATTATTGCCTCCAAATGGAAATTTCAATGTCAAGATACCTAAAGATAATTCGACGGTATCCCGTAATCTTATTTAATGTGAAAAATCTTAAACTACGGCTTGCATTTTGGTTTCATGTGAACTATAATGGCGACATGGCTTTCAAACACAAATGTCCGCAACACAAGGACGGTCGATTTGGGAGCTCTCTACTCATATAAACGGAGGTATTGCAATGAAAAGGTACATAGCATTATTTCTTGCCTGTTTTATGCTAGTCGGATTGTTAGCCGGCTGCTCCAGCGGCTCCCCCAGCTCCAGCGCGGCGCCTTCAAACCCGCCATCTTCCTCGTCAAATGTCATTAAAATCGGCATCTACGAGCCTGCTTCCGGCATGAATGGTGCCGGCGGCAAGCAGGAGACCTTGGGCATGCGTTATGCGCATTCCGTCAAACCCACTGTCACCATCGGCGGCAAGGAGTACACCGTCGAACTGGTGGAAGTGGATAACCAGTCCGATAACTCCAAGGCCGTGAGCGCGGCTCAGCAGCTGATTACTTCAGGCGTCTCGGTGGTTCTTGGCTCCTACGGCTCCGGCGTTTCCATCGCCGCAGGCCAGATTTTCGCCGACGCCAAGATTCCCGCCATCGGCGCTTCCTGCACCAACCCGCAGGTCACCGAAGGCAACCCCTACTACTTCCGCATCTGCTTCCTGGATCCATTCCAGGGCACTGTCATGGCCAACTTTGCGTATGAAAAGGGCCTCAGAAAGGCCGCTGTCCTGACCGAGGCCGGCGACGACTATTCCGTTGGTCTGGGACACTACTTCAGCGAGGCCTTTAAGAAGCTGGGCGGCTCCGTAGTTGAAGCCCAGTTCCAGAGCGGTGAGACCGACTTCTCCGCAACCATGGCGAGCCTTGTAAGCGCGGGCGTCGATGTGCTCTTTGCACCCTCCTCGATAGAGAGCGCCCCGCTCATTATCAAGCAGGCCCGCAATGCCGGACTTACCGGCCCCATCATGGCTGGTGACACCTGGGAGAACGAGACCATCATCACCAACGCAGGTGACGCCGCCTACGAAGTATATCTCTCGGCCTTCTTTGATCCCAACGACACCTCTGCGGCAGCCAAGGAGTTTGTTGAAGGCTATACCGAGTGGCTCAAGGCAGACAACACCCGCCTGACCAACAACGGCGGCTCCACCGGCGTAGCCGGCGTATCGGCCCTGGGTTACGACGCCTACATGGTTGCCATAGCAGCCATTGAGGCCGCCCAGTCCACCGACGGTACCGCCATTCGCGACGCACTGATCGGCCTGCAGCATTCCGGTGTGACCGGCGAATGCGCCTCCTTCGATGAAAACGGTGACGCCGCCAAGGATATGGCATACATCAAGACAATCGATCTGCAAAATGCCACCTTCAAATTCCTCCAGACCCAGAGCATTTCCTGATAGAGAAACTTATATAATCGGAGCGGGGGGGTATCCCCCCCGCTTGCCTTGACTATTATCGGCGCTGAGGCGCCACTTCCATTTTTCGGAGGCAGCTTATGCATGATTTTTCCTACTACATACAACTGCTGCTGGCCGGCATTACGGTGGGCAGCCTATATGCATTGATTGCCATAGGTTACACCATGGTTTACGGAATTCTACGCCTGATTAACTTCGCCCATGGCGATATTTTCATGGCTGCCGGCTTTTTTATGATCTACATCAGCGGCACCACCAGCATATATGTGTCTTTGCCCATAGTATTGATCCTGACTGTGGTTCTGGGCGTTGCCGTGGAGCGGGCTGCATACCGCCCCCTGCGTGAGGCGCCCCGTATGAGCGTCATGATTTCGGCAATCGGCGTATCCTACCTTTTGCAGAACTTCGCGACCTATTATACCGGAGGCTTGGCCCGCCCCTATCCCGTTATTCCCTTCCTGACTCGTGAGGTCACCATCGGAAGTATGACGGTGAAGGCTTTGACCATCATCACCCCCGTTTTGACGGTGATTCTGGTCGTTGCCCTGGTGCTGCTCATCAAACGCACCAAAGTCGGTATGGCCATGCGGGCAGTTGCCAAGGATCAAAGCACAGCCCAACTCATGGGTATCAAAATCAATAACGTCATTTCCATCACCTTTGTCATTGGTTCCTTCCTGGCCGCCGTGGGCTCCGTTCTCTACTTCTCCAACTATGAGCAGGTTACGCCGATGGCTGGCGCAATGCCGGGGCTTAAGGCCTTTGTGGCAGCTGTGTTCGGCGGGATTGGATCTGTCCCGGGTGCCGTTCTGGGCGCCTATGTCATCGGCATCTGTGAGACCTTTATCAAGGCGAACAACGACTACGCCATCTTCAGCAATGCGTTTACCTTCGCACTGCTGATTTTAATCCTGGTGCTGAAGCCTAACGGTTTGTTTGGCGAAAAGTTGGCGGAGAAGGTGTAACCATGAAACAGAAACGATATTTACTGTATTCTCTGGTCTTGGCCGCCCTTCTGCTTGCGGCCCTCATTGCCATTGACAATTCATCCCTTAAGAGTTCCATGCTGTCCACCATTCTGCAGAAAGGCGCCATTTACGCCCTGGTGGCGGTCTCCTTGAATCTCTTAAACGGATTTACCGGGCTTTTCTCTCTGGGACAGGCGGGTTTTATGCTCCTGGGCGCATATACCTATGCCATTCTCACCATTCCCGTGGAGGCGAGAAGCTCTGTATATCAGTATTTTAACGGGGGATTAGTGCAGTTTTCATTACCCGTCGTGGTCGGTCTGATTGCAGCAGGCCTGGTTGCTGCTTTTTTTGCGTTTTTAATCGGGCTGCCCGTGCTGCGGCTGAAAAGCGACTATCTCGCCATCGCCACATTGGGTTTTGCCGAAATAATCCGGGCTCTCATCCAGTGGAATACCCTGGGGCCCATCACCAACGGCT
Organism: Clostridiales bacterium; assembly: GCA_012838345.1. Classification (GTDB taxonomy): domain Bacteria; phylum Bacillota; class Clostridia; order Oscillospirales; family Oscillospiraceae; genus DUPK01. The sequence continues at coordinate 8,710 of DUPK01000013.1, forward strand.
CCAACATTCTGCGCAAGTTCCCGACCTACTCTTCGCTGCTGTTTCCCTTCGCCGTTTCGGCTGTATGCATTGGGCTCGTCGTGCTCATGATTCGCTCCTCCTATGGCCGAGCCTTTAAGTCTATCCGGGAAGACGAAATTGCTGCGGAGGCCATGGGTATAAACCTTGCCAAGCACAAGATGATGGCCTTCTGCACCAGCTCGTTCTTTGCGGGAGTGGGCGGTGCTATGCTCGCCATGTTCCAGCAGTCGGTGCAGGCCAAATACTTCACCTCGGCCATGACCTATGAGATTTTGCTCATTGTTGTCATCGGCGGCATTGGCTCGGTGACCGGCAGCATTATTTCCTCTTTCCTGTTTGTGGCCTGCAGCGAGTGGTGGCTGCGGTTCCTGGACGCGCAGCACTACATAGGAGGCGTTAAGGTGCCCCTGTTGCGCTCGGGTTTCCGCATGGTGGTGTTTTCCATCGTCATTATGGTCATCGTGCTGTTCTACCGCCGGGGCATTATGGGCACAAACGAGTTCTCCTGGGGGGCCATTGAGAAATTCATAAAGGCCCCATTCGGGCGAAAGGCCCGGGAGGAAGAGAGAAAGAAGGTGACGACGCCCCATGAGTAATACGGTGCTTCGCATGGAGGATCTGACCATGCAGTTTGGCGGCGTGGTCGCCGTCAACAACCTCTCCCTGGAGGTAAACGAGGGGGAAATTGTGGCCCTCATCGGCCCCAACGGAGCCGGCAAGACCACCGCATTCAACTGTATCACTGGGGTCTATGAGCCAACCAACGGACAGATTTTCTATAGGGACGAAATTCTGGTTGCGAATTATCCCCAGGGCAAAATGAAAAAGCTCTATGCCGGGGAAAACGCCGGGAAATATACAAAGGTGGTCAGCCGCACCCCCGATCAAATCACCCGAATGGGCATCGCCCGAACCTTCCAGAACATCCGGCTTTTTTCCAGCCTAACCGCTCTGGAGAATGTGCTCATCGCGCAGCATTTGCATATAAGGAGCAACCTGTTCGGCGCCACGCTGCTATCACAGCTATCCTTTGTCAAAAGCAAAGCCCGGCAGGAAGAAGAGCATATGTATCAGCGGGCAAGGGAACTACTGGTTGAAGTGGGTCTGGAGCAATACGAGAATGAGGTTTCGGGCTCCCTGCCTTACGGCATTCAAAGGCGGCTGGAAATCGCCCGGGCACTGGCCACCAATCCCAGTCTGCTCCTGCTTGATGAGCCGGCGGCAGGCATGAATCCCCAGGAAACCCGCGCCCTGACCGATTTCATTGTGGAAATTAAAGACCGATATAAACTCTCCGTATTCATGATTGAGCACCATATGGACCTGGTAATGAGCATTTCGGACCGTATTTACGTTCTGGATTTCGGAAAGCTGATTGCCCATGGCACCCGGGAAGAAGTGCAAAACAATCAGCGAGTTATTGACGCCTATCTGGGGGTGGCCGAAGATGCTTAAAGTTACCGATTTAAAAGTCAATTACGGCGGCATTGAGGCCGTTAAAGGAACATCCTTTGAAGTACCCGAAGGCAGCATCGTCACCCTGATTGGGGCAAACGGAGCGGGCAAGAGTACAACCCTGCGCACCATTGCCGGTCTGGTAAAGCCCCGAAGCGGCAAAATTGAGTTTCTGGGCGATGACATCACCGGAAAGGACCCCTCCTACATCGTCTCCAAGGGCATTACCATGGTGCCTGAGGGCAGGAAGATCTTTCCCGACCTTACCGTACAGGAAAACCTGCGCATTGGCGCCTACCTGCGAAAAGACAGCCTGGAAGAGGACCTGGAGTGGGTGTATGAACTCTTCCCACGTCTCAAGGAACGCTCCTGGCAGCTGGGCGGAACCCTTTCGGGTGGCGAGCAGCAGATGCTGGCGGTGGGCCGGGCCCTCATGAGCCGGCCCAAGCTTATGATGATGGATGAGCCCAGTCTGGGCCTTGCGCCTCTCATTGTACGGGGCATCTTCGACATCATCAAGGAGATTAACCATCGGGGCGTCACTATTCTGCTCATTGAGCAGAATGCCAACATGGCTCTGCAGACCGCCGACATCGGCTATGTGCTGGAAACAGGGCGAATCACTATGACCGGAACGGGCAAAGAGCTGCGGTCCGACGAGAAAATTAAAAAGGCCTACCTGGGTCAGTAAACACCGAGGGAGCGGGAGCCGTTAGGCTTCCGCTCCCCTTTGTCTTCACAACTGGAGAAAAAACAAACAGCCCGCTTCTCAAAATGGCGGGGCTATCCGGGATTCTGTGTAAACTTTGAAGTTACTATAAATTATATATGGTAAAGCCCATATATATGTGCTAAAATGACCTAAAGCAGTACATGAATGCGGATTCAAATCTGAATGCTGGTTGTGTTGAAATAAGGGGGTTTTGTCATGGCCATTGTGTTTGCTATGGCGGTTCCTCATCCGCC
>DUPK01000014.1 GCA_012838345.1 Clostridiales bacterium
GAGGGTTGGGCCGCAGCCCAACCCTCTTTAAGGTTGCTTTCTTCTGGCTCTACCCCAACTCTTGACATAGAGCCAATATGAAATAAGCTCAGATAGCCTTGCTATCTGAGCTTTCCTGTTTTGAAATAGTTTTCTTTTACTTCCCTTTCGAAATCGTCCACGCGCAGCGGCGGGGAGTAGTAATGCCCCTGCATAATATCGCAGCCGATACTGTGCAGGAAGTCGGCCTGTCCTCTATTTTCAACACCCTCTGCAATGATGGACAGGTTTATTTGCCCTGCCATTTGAACAATGGAACGCAGGATGTTGTAGCCCTTTTCAATATCTCCCTCGCCGGATAAAAAGTTCATATCCAGCTTCAAAACATTTACCGGCATGTTCCTTAGTATGTTGAGCGAGGAATAACCGCTTCCAAAGTCGTCCATTTCAACGGTAAAGCCGTAGCTCTGAAGCTTTTTTATAATGTCTATCATATGCTCCGGGTTCCCAATGCAGGCCGATTCGGTGACCTCAAGCCTTAGCAGTTTCGGGTCAAACCCGTATTTTTTGACAAGCCCCATCAGGGCCGCGCACAAATCCATCTTGTAAAAATCGACCCTTGAAACATTTATCGAAAGGGGCATGTTCTTAAGGTGGCTCCCCTCCCTCGCCCATTTATGCAAAAGGCGGCAGGCGTAATCCCATACATACAAATCAAGCTGCGCAATAAAGCCGTTTTTCTCAAAAATCGGGACGAAGGTCTTGGGAAGAATAAGCCCTTTCTCCGGGTGATTCCAGCGCGTGAGGGCCTCGGCGCCCACTATTTCTCCGGTTGTGTAATTATATTGCGGCTGCAAAAACACTTCAAACTGGTTGTTCCTGAGGGCAAGCTCCATTTCCCCGATTATTTCCTGCTCCCGGAGAATGCTGTCTTGCATTATGTCGTCGTAATAGGCGAAGTAATCCCAGTAGTTGCCCTTCACCGCCTTGGCCGCTATTACGGCCATATCATACATCTGCTCCACCGGAATGTTTTTGTCCACTATTTTGTATATTCCGAAGCTTGCCCTAAGCTGGAGGCTTATGCCTATCCTGCTGACACACTTGCTTATTCCTTCCGAGAGCTCCTCAATGTCTATCTCGTCTTCAGGGGCGCAGACGGCAAAATGGTCGGCCTCAAGCCTTGCGTATGTACCGTTCTTTACATATTCCTTAAGATAGTCGGCTATGGCCTGCAGCAGCGCGTTGCCCGCCCGGCTCCCGAAGAGCTGGTTAATTATTCTGAAATTGTCAATATCAAACTGGATAAACAGATAATCCTTATCGGGATTGCTTCGCAGCAGGGCCTCGGTCTCGGCGGAAAAGGCGTTTCTGTTTAATATACCCGTAAGATGGTCGTGCTCCTCAAGGAAGCGCTGCTTTCCGAGCAGCATCCTCTGCACCGTTTCGTCCTCAAATATGACAAAGGTCCCGACGAGAAGCCCTTTCTTATCGTATATTCGCGAACATCTTACAAAGAAATACAGCCGCTTTCCGTCTCGCTCGGTATTGTAGAAAAAGCCCTCTTCTTCGGTTTGCGGAAACTCTAGATTGATGGTGTTGCGCTCAGCGAACTCCTCAAGAGTGAGTGTTCTGAGCATATCCTCGCTCAGCGAGAATAATTCGCTGCTTTTTTTATTATAAAGCACCAGCGTATTTTTGCTGTCAAAGACAAGAATGGCATTGGTATAGGAATCAATGAGCAGCGACTTTATCTGCGACGAAAACTCCGGCGGGTGCAATTGAACGGAGAGCATATGGTAAGAAAACATGCCGTAGGTAAGCACCGACAGGTCTATAGTGTGGAATTTTAAAATCTTCAAAAGTACGGATATTATAGTGCCGGCAAAGAAGAAGGTAAGCAGTGCTCGGTATCTCTGCCAGTAAATCTTCGGGACCGTAGAATGTACCATGTAGATTAAGATGCAGTTTAACCCGACAAGCGCGCTCAAAACAAAAGCATGGAAATAATAGTACGGCCAAAGGAGCCTCACCGTATAAAAAAGTTCTCCCCTGAACCACTGCTGTAATATAACCGTAACCATCGGAGCAAAGGCATTAGAAATCAAAATCAGAGAGTTTGCTGCCAGAATTAATATCAGCGCATAGCGCAAAGGCTTGTTGTCGATATGCTTTCCCCTGTATTTGTCAATAAACCTTACGGAGAACTGCAGTAAAAAGGCAAGAAGCCAGGATGTGAAAAGGCTCTTTAACGAGTAGGCTATCCGCACCTGGTCCTCGTCGCGCGCGGTTAGCATGAATATGTAGGACAAAGTTATAAGCGAAGCGAGCAGCAGCATGTGCTTCACTGTCTTTTCAAGCGCTCCTCGCCTCGGCAATACCGTGAAAAAATAGGCTATGGATAGAAAGAAGGCCAATATGAATATTATCAGACAAATATTCTTCACCTATTGCTTCACCTTCTTTGTTATTCCATAACCTAATTTGAATGACGGCGGCTATAAAAATGCACAACCAGAAAATTTATTCTACGGAAACGGCATTTTTAAACAGGGTTTTCCTAGTAATGCCATTCGCCCTTTGTAGCTGATTTAATCGTCATCCTTCCGTCCTCCGAATAGAAGTACTGCGTTCTTCCGTAATCCTTTCCTGTGTCCTCCGCAACAATCGGAATCCTGAGCTTCATCAGCTCCGCCTTTACGGCCGCCACGTTTCTCTGGCCGATGTTTGAAAGCGAGGAGTTGTTCAAGCCCGCAAACATCTGGGCGCCGCCGGCAATCTTGGCCGTAATCCGCGACTGGAGCGCCCCTTCCTTAATCATAAGCTGCAAAAGCCTCTTGATTGCGGTATCGGCAAACTTCCCCTCCTGCTCGAAAGTAACGTTAAAGCCCGCGCTTGAAGGAAGCATGACATGCGAAAGCCCAGCGACTTTCGTCTTTACGTCATACAAACATATGCCCACGCAGGAGCCGAGGGCATATGTAACAAGCACGTCACCGTTTTTAGCTGTATTATATTCTGAAATCCCTACTACAATTAACCGGCTCATTAACCCAACCCCAAGCTTCTCATCATCTTTTGCAGAGCTTCAACCTCGGGTATGAGTAAAACATGGCTTGCTGCGTGATTGATGTTGTTGTTAAACTCATCCTCGATGTATATGATTTTGTCGCTGATGTTTGCATAGTAAATCGTTGGCACGCTCAAAATTGCCCCGACCATATCCATGCAGAAGGAGGGCGGCGAGAGCTCTATCCTAAGACCGGTCAGGGAAGCTATAGCATTTACATAGGAGGCGGCCATGATGTTGCCCACCTCCATGACGGCCGAACAGCCCATGGAGTCTTCCACATCGAAGCAGCATTCCTGGCCAAGCAGGTCGGACAAAACCATGTTGGCAAACTCCTTCTGGAGCAGGAACATTATCATACCCGTCAAATCGCCGCTGATAGTAAGCAGGAGCCCTATCATCAGCTCCTCTGGGCCTCCCAGCCTCTCAGCCACCGTCTGATAGTCCAGAACGGTGACCCGCGGCACGGCAATATTGACGGGCCGGTCCAGCATCTGAGAGAGGGCCGTAGCCGCGTTGCCGGAGCCTATGTTCCCTATTTCCCTCAGAGCGTCAAGCTGGATCTCATTCAAATCACTGTAATCATAAAGGTTCATTATAGACCTGCCTTTCGCAACTATTAAGCTTTTCGGCGTTGCTCACTGCACGGTTAACATAACCCTGCTTAACCCCTATTTTCCAAGGCCGTTTATCGTCTGCTCGTTTTCGTCGGCCACCTGAATGAGGCGGGCGCTGATTTGGTAGGCTCTCTGCGCGGCTATCATCCTGCTGAGCTCGTCGGTAAGCTCGACCCCAGACTGCTCAAGGAAGCCGGAGATAATTTTGCCGCTTCCGCCCCACGTAGACGTGGCCGCTCCGGAGATAGCGGTCGGTACATAGCTGGCTGCGGACGCGGGCTCAAGCCCCTCGGGATTTGCAAATTCAAAAACTCCCAGGCGCTCGCACAGAACTGAGGGAGCAAACTCCTCCTTGACGGCCGAGCTGTCGCAGTAAATCCTCTGGCCGGAACTGTCCAGAACATAGGCCCCGTCTGAGGTAACGAGTGCCGCCATGTAGCCGTCCATCCCGACGGAGAAGCTGCCGTTGCGTGTATACTGAATGCTACCGTCCCTTTCCACGGCAAACCAGCCGTCTCCGTTTATCGCAAAGTCAAGCTCCCGGTCGGTCCGAATAAGGGCGGCCTGTCCCGTCGATATGCCAACCGCGACCGCCTTGACACCGTTTCCGGTTAAGGGGTTTTCCGGGGTGTTTACATACATGTCGGTATATAAGAGGTCCTGAAACGACGTAGTCTGCGCCTTGTACCCGATGGTGTTTACGTTTGCGACATTATTTCCTATTGTATTGAGAGCTTCCTGATAGGCGACGAGCCCGGAAACTCCGCTGTAAAATGCAGCTTTCATAAATCATCGCTCCTTCTTATGTGTCTTTTCTGGGCTAGACCTGGGCTATCTGATGGGCTTTCTTGTTTACCTCGTCTATTATCGACAGAGCGCTGCTGCAGGCCTGGAAGGCCCTCTGAGCCTCCAGCAGCAGCGTCAGCTCCCTGTTGTAGTCCACGTTTGAGAGCTCAAGGCTCTTGTGAATTATCGAGTAATCCTGAGCCGCCAAAAGCTGAGTACCCTCAGGGCTTGAATATACACCGTTTTCAAGCTCGGTGGGGGCGGCTCCCTCGGGTAGGACGGAGATTCTCAGCGTGTCTATATAACCGCCGTATGAATTAATAATCCTGCCGTATTCGTCGATTTCAAAGTCGGCATTTTCCACCCTTATCGGACCGTATTGGCCCTGAACCCGGCCCACACCGGGGAGAATAAGGTAGCCCTCGGCGTCCATATTGAAGTGCCCGTTTCGGGTGAGAAAAAGCTCCCCGCCCTCGCCCTCGACGGTGAAGAAGCCCTCGCCGGAAATGGCAGCGTCAAAGACACGGTCGGTCTTCGTGAGCATGCCGGGCTCGTGATTTGTCACCACGTCGTCGACAACTACAGCGGTCGCCCCGCTGCCGCCTATGACGGTCCTGGAGTTTGCGTCTTTACGGGTCATCAGCTCCTGCTCAAAAGCGGACATAACCATACGTTTTGAGCGATAACCGGGCGTCTGGGCGTTTACAAGGTTGTTTCCTATTGTGTCGATTTCTCTCTGCCGGGTAAGAATACCCGAGGCAATCGTATAAAATCCTGACAGCATGTCCTACCTCCATTTTCACACCGATATTTGAGGTCCTAAATCTAATCGCTGAAGCTGGAATCAAAACCGCTTTGCCGGAGTGAATTTTCTATGTTTTCAAGAGCTTTTTTCCTGATTTGCGTTATGCGCTGCGGGGATAGGTCGAATATCTTGCCTATTTCGCGTAAGGTAAGGTTCTCGTAATAATATAGGGTGATAATCTGCCTCTGCCTTGGAGGTAGCGAATTTATAGCGTCCGCCAGCGCCTCACTGAGCTCCTTCCGTATCACCCTTGAGACGACCTCTTCGTTCATCTCATTGCCCGAGGCCTTCGCTTCCTCTAATTTGTTGATAAAGGCAGACTCTATAAGCTCCTCAAAGGAAACCGTATCCACTACGGACATCTCAAGCAAGTCGCGCCCGAGCTGCTCCTCGCTTATACCGAGATGTTGGGCAAGCTCAAGGTTCGTCGGCTCGCGCATGAGCTCAAACTCAAGCCTTTTTCTGCCCTGTGATATATTCTTTCTGGCTTCCCACAGCCTGTTGGGCAGCCAGTTTTGCTTTCTTAAGTACTTCAGAACCGAGCCGCGGATAGCAAGATAGCTGAAGGTGTCGAAGCTCGCGCCCCTGTCTGGGTCGTAGCGCTCTATACATTCGATAAGCGTGATTATACCCTGATTAAAGAAGTCTTCGTAAGGGATATTGGACAGCAGGACGTTGCGCATTCCGAAGATGGCTGCGTTGACGTGCCTCAGATAGTGCATGACCAACTGGTTTCTCAGTTCTATGTCGCCGGTCTCCTTGTACTTCCGCATCAGGCCCTCGGGGTCCTCAACGCGGATTTCTTTATACACTTCCGTGACTTTTTGACTGCCCATAACATCCCTCCTTTCCCCGGGTACTAATCAGGCTAAACTCGGCTCACCCAATTTGCGCTGCTCAATCTGCTCAGATTCTGATTATCCCAAGCGACTGAATCTGGATGTTCGGATCAAGGTCGTTGTAAGAGAGCACCGTAATATTGGGGAAAAACTGGTCCATGAGCTTTTTAAAATAAACCCGAATAACGGGCGAGGTGAGGACAATCGGCTCCTGAACGAGCTTTCTCATCTTCTCTATCTGCTCGGTGGAGCTTGCGATAATCCTCTGGATTACGTTGGCGTCGAGTGAAAGGTAAGAGCCGGTTTCATGCTTTTTAAGACCCTTTACTATCATCTCCTCTACGGCGCTGTCGAGGTTTATCACCTTAAGCTGCCCGGCCACTGCGAATCTGCGCGTTATGGTGCGCTTGAGCGCCTGGCGCACATACTCGGTAAGCAGGTCCGTATCCTTTATCGTCGGCGCGTAGTCCGAGAGAGTTTCCAGAATAATCTCCAAATCGCGGACGGGAACTCCCTCTCTCAGGAGGTTTTGAAGCACCCTTTGCAGCTCGCTTAAGGATACGAGCGAGGGGATGGTCTCGTCCACGATGCTGTCGTTATGCTTCTTGAGGTTGTCAAGCATTCTCTTAACTTCCTGGCGGCTTAAAAGCTCGTAGGCGTGCCTGCGCATAAGCTCCGAAATATGCGTTATGATTACGGAGGTTGCATCTATGAGCGTATAACCGGCAATCTCCGCCTTGACCTTCTTGTCCTCGCTTATCCACTTTGCGGGCAGGCCGAAGGCGGGCTCTATTGTCTCAATTCCGTCCACGTCCTCCGCCGGGTCAAGCTCCTCGGGGGCAAGGCCGAGATAGTGGTCCACCAGGATTTCCCCTACCGCTATCGTTTCGCCGCGCAGCAGCACCTCGTACTGGTTGGGGTTGAGCCTGCTGCTGTCCTTAAGCCTTATCGGGGGAAGCACCATGCCTATCTCATCCGCAAACTGCTTGCGGAGCATGACTATTCTGTCAAGGAAGTTGCCGCCCGCCTTTTCGTCAACGAGGGGCAAAAGGCTGTAACCGACCTCAACGCCTATGGCGTCAACACTCAAAAGCTCGTACACGTTGTCAAGGTTACGGTAGTAGCTGACCTCGCTTGTAACCTCCTCCACGACCTGCGCGCTCTGAGCCGCGAGCGCAAGCGCCGCCCTGTTCTTTCTCCAGAGAAGTAACCCGAGTGACAGCAGCATGGCGGAGAGCACAAGAACCTGCAGCACCGGAAAGCCGATTATTATGAGCGAGGGCATCGCGGCGCCCGCTATAATCATGACCGTAGGCTGCGAGGTAAACTGGCGGATAACGTCCAGATTGAGATCTGACTCCGAAGCCGAGCGGGTAACTATCATACCCGTCGCAACCGAGATCAGAAGCGCCGGAATCTGGCTCATAAGGCCGTCGCCCACCGTCGCTATCGAGTAGGTGTTCACAACGGTTGCAAAATCCCCGCCCTTAATAAGGCCGACGACAAAGCCGCCGATTAGGTTTATAAGGGTAATTACAATTGAGATTATCGCATCGCCCTTAACAAACTTCGAGGCACCGTCCATAGCGCCGAAGAAGTCGGCCTCTCTCTGTATTTTTTCTCTTCTCTCCTGCGCCTCCTTCTCGTCGATTAGCCCGGAGCTCAGGTCCGCGTCTATTGCCATCTGCTTGCCGGGCATCGCGTCGAGCGTAAAGCGCGCGGCAACCTCAGAGACTCTTTCGGAGCCCTTGGTTATGACTATAAACTGGACAAGGACGATTATGAGGAAGATGACAAGGCCTACAACCACGTTGCCGCGTATGACGAACCTTCCGAAGGTGTCGATGACTTCGCCGGCGTAGCCGTCGTTCAGGAGAATTGAGCGGGTTGACGATATGTTGAGGCTCAGCCTGAAAAGCGTGGTGATAAGGAGCAGAGAGGGAAAAATCGACAGCTCCAGGGAATCTCTTATGTACATCGTCATAAGGAGAATGACGAGGGATAGCATCAAATTCAGAATGAACATGAAATCGAGGAGCCCCGGCGGCAGAGGTACTATGAGGAGGGCCAGTACGACTATAACGAATAATGCCACTCCGTTATTTAGAAATTTTAAGTTCATATTACTTCAAATCCTTCTTCTTCAAGTTGTATACGAAAGCGAGCACCTGGGCAACAGGCTTGAAGAATTTTTCCGGAATCTCACGGTCGACTTCAACAGCTTCATAGAGCGCCCTTGCAAGGGGCTTGTCCTCGGTGACATAAACTCCGTTTTCCTCGGCAATCTTTATTATCATAAGGGCTACGCGGTCCACTCCCTTGGCGACGACGACCGGGGCTGCGTTCTTATCCTGGTCGTATTTAAGCGCGACCGCATAGTGCGTGGGGTTTCTAATTACGACGTCCGCCGTTGGCACGCTTTGCATCATGCGCCGGCGCGCGCGCTGCTGCGCTATGGAGCGCTGCCTGCCCTTGACCTGTGGGTCGCCCTCGAGCTGCTTGTACTCGTCCTTGACCTCCTGCTTGGTCATGCGCAGGTTCTTCTCATACTCCCACCATTGATACAGGTAGTCGCCGGCTGCAAGGAAGATAAATATAATCCCGGCCTTGAGCACAATGCCCATAATTATCTCCCCGGTGTACCCCATCGCCTGAAGAAATGACAGGTCCGTAAGGCGCGGAAACAGGAGTATCTCCTCTTCAAGCGCCGTGTATACAACGTAGGTCAAAATCGCAATTTTCAAAAGGGCTTTGAGCAGCTCGACCATGCTGCGCACGGAGAACATTCTTTTAAATCCGTTTAAGGGGTTAATGCGCTCGCCCTTGAAGGAAAATGTCTTCGCGGAAAAGTGCATCCTTGTCTGCAACATTGTGGAGATAACGGCGGCCAGAGCAGTGATAAGCAGAAGCGGCAGGGCGGTTTTGGCAAAAAGGATGGCGCCTTTGATGAAATAGGTGCGTACATCCGTGTCCGAGATCTGGTGCTGAAGCGGCATCAGCGAGAATAACTCTCTGATTGTCTCCGTTATCGACAAGACTGTAAACGGTACGAGAAACTTCATCGCGTAAAAGGATGTGAATAGCGAAAAGGCGATAACGGCGTCCCGGCTGAAAAATATATTGCCTTTTTTTCGTTCGTCCCTTTTTCGTTTAGGTGTGGCTTTCTCTGTCTTTGAGCCTGCCATTATTTACTCCTTAAAAGATTTCCAGCAGTTTTTGCAGACTTATAAACATCTTATATGTATAGGAATCAATAAATTCCGTAATCGGCACCGCAAAAAGAAACAGCAATATTAGACCGAAGAAAATCTTGATTTGAAAGTGAATTGTAAAAACGTTTATCTGCGGTATGAGCTTCATTAAAACTCCCATCGCAATCTCCAGCACGAAGGAGGCCGCGATAAAGGGAAGCGCAAGACGCATGGCGAGTGAAAACGAGTCGAGGAACACTGAAACAACGTATTTTCCTAGCTCGGGACCTATGGATATGGCCCCCATGCCGACTATCCCGTAGGACGAGGCCATTATTTTGATAAGGAGCAAATGTCCGTTCACCGCAAAGAAGTACAGCACAAAAACAAGCTGCAGCACGTTTCCCGAAACGGACACCTGCAGGTTCGTTCCCGGGTCGAAGGCTCTTGCCATTGTAAGGCCAAAGCCCATGTCCGCCACATCGCCGACGGTGAAAAGCAGGTAGTAGAAAAGCTGGAAAACATAGCCGAAGGCAACGCCTATTATCAGCTCTTTTATCATTGCAAAGAGCATCGGCAGCATATGGTTAAGCTCTAGCGCCGCAGAGCTGTCCAGCGTAGGTGTCAGCAAAACCGTTATCCCCAGTACAAGCGCTATCCGGAATTGGGTGGGAACGTTCTTTCTGGACAGCAGGGGATTTAAAAACCATATTCCGCCTATGCGGCAGAAAACCAGAATATAGGCGTTTAAATTGTCAACAAGTAACTGCAGCGCCATGGTATCACAGCTTTGTCATCAGACCCAGGAGACTCTGAAACATCTCAGTGAGATTGGCGAGCATCCATGAGCCGAGGAATATAAGCAAAAGCGCAATCGCTACTATTTTCGGCACGAAGGTAATCGTCTGCTCGTGTATCTGGGTCGCGGCCTGGAAAATGGCAATTACAAGGCCGATAAGCATGCTTATAAGCAACAGGGGGCCCCCGAGCTTGAGAATCATCCAAATTGCCTCTTTAAACACAAGCAGAACATCGCCCTGCGACATACTGTCTCAACTCCTTGTTTGCTGCCGGCTATTTCAGTAAAAGCTCTTTACCAGCATCTCAATAATGAGGCTCCACCCGTTTACAACCACAAAAAGCATCAGCTTAAAAGGCAGCGAAATCATCGAGGGCGGGAGCATTACCATTCCCATGGACATCAGCGTGCTTGCGACTATCATGTCTATTATCAGGAAGGGCAGGAATAGCAGAAAGCCCATGGTGAAGGCCCGTTTCAGCTCGCTCGTAATAAACGAGGGAACTATGACATCCAGGCCCAGACTCAAAAGCGACTCGGTATCGGAGATGTCCACGTCATACTTATCGCCGGACAAGGAAAGGAACAGATTGAGGTCGTCCTCCTTTATCTGTTTGAGCATGAACCGCTTTATTGGCTTTTTCATGTTGTCAAGCGCAACTTCCTGGGTAATCTCCTCGTTTATGTAAGGCTGCAGCCCCTGTTCGTTTATGTCCTTGAGAACGGGGCTCATAATGAAAAGCGAGAGGAAAAGCGCAAGCCCGATGAGCACCTGGTTGGGCGGGGTCTGCTGCAGGCCTATGGCGTTTCTCAGCAGGGAAAAGACAATGACTATGCGGGTAAAGCAGGTCATCATGATAAGCAGCGACGGCGCGAGCGCAATCAGGGCAAAGAGAAACAGCAGTTGAAGGCTTCCCAGAGTGCCGTCCGAGCCGTCGGTGTTGAGGTCGATGTTGATGCCTGCCGCACTGGCCGTGACCGGCAGAAGAATCGTAAGTAAAACTACCGCAATTGCCGCCGTAATTAAGATTTTGTTCCACTTACCTTTTGGGCTGCAGTCGGTATGCCTGCCCAAAGAGACCTCTGATTTCATGACCTTATTCCTTCCCATCGGATTTCGCGTTTTTCAATACGTTTTTCAGCACGTCCGAAAAGCTTGTGCCTGTGAGTTTCGGCGCTTCCGGGGATATGACGGGGAAATCCGCGGGGTCAAGCTCGGTAATGAGCGAGATTTCGCGGGGGGTGGCCCCAAGCAGGAGCAGTCTGTCCGCGGCCTTTACAACTATCAGAGACTGGTCCTTTCCCAGAGCGATTTTGGACACTACCCTGAGCTTGTCCGGAAGGGGACTAAGTCCCTTGTAGCTTTTCGCTATCAGCCGGGGGGCCCAGTACGCGCCTGCAAATATCGCTATCATCAAAAGCAGCATGCCCACGGCCGTTAAAATGGTCTTTAGCTCCTCCACTTAGGCCGCCTCCTTTCAGGAAAAGCGAGCTGGGCCATTATTGTATGGGCAGAATCTTGCCCACAGTCTGTATAATGCGTTCCGGCTTGAAAGGCTTCACTATAAAGTCCAGCGCGCCGAGCTTGATGGCCTCCATAACCATGCTCTCCTGACCCATAGCGGAACACATTACGACCTTGGCGTTCGGATTTATCTGCTTTATTCTGCGCAGGGCCTCAATCCCGTCCATATTGGGCATGGTAATGTCCATGATTACAAGGTCGGGGTTGTTCTCCTGGTACAGCGTAACCGCACGCTGCCCGTCCTCGGCTTCGATAAACGTATTGTACCCTGCTTTGAGGAGGTGGCTTTGAACCATCTTTCTCATAAATCCGGCATCATCAACGACTAGTATTTTATACATGACTATCCCTCTTACAAATTATTAATTACAGCGGAAGTGGTGTAATGCCTCGTCGCAGCCTTTTACCCGCGGACTTGGCGGTCGCGATATATATGTATGAAGCTGTCAGCAGCCCGCCGGTAAACGGATATGCTCACAGTAACATCTGCTTTTTATACCAATAATTGCGTGATGCAACATTGTGCGCTCTTTCCCGTTTGTACAGCTGGCGAAACAGGTGAAATCTGTCGAACTGAGGAACCTGATACATACGGTGCAGCACTACTCGGAACCCAGGGACTCCATCAATTCCTTCGCGCCCACGATTTCGGTTATGCGCACTCCGAAGTTGTCGCCCACTACGACTACGTCTCCGTAGGCAAGCAGTTGCCCGTTTACGAAAATCTCCGCCGGGGACCCCGTCTGCGTGTCCAGCAGGACTACCGTGCCCTGGCCGAAATCCATGATGTCCTTGATTTTTCTCTTGGTCCTGCCGATTATAACGGAGACCTCAAGCTGCACTCCCAACAGTAGCTTCATGTTGGAGCTGTAGGGCGCCTGCTCGCCCGCCTTGTTGGGCGAAAAGCCGGGGAAGGCGGCGCTCCTGACGTCCACGCGAGGGTCGGATCCCCTCACCTGCTGCGCCGGGTCATAGGGGCCGTAATTCGGCGGTAACACCGTGTACTGCGTCGACCCGTTCGGCGCCTGTGGCGGATTAATCGGCTGGTAATAGCCCGGCTGCTGCGTCTGGTAGCCAGCCACCTGCTGCGCCGGAGTCTGATATGCCGGCGGCTGCATAGGCTGCTGCACCGGCGGCTGGTACGGAGGCGCCGTGGTGCCGGCATACTGCGCTGCTACCGGTTCCCGGGGCATTGAAGCTGTGGAAGGCATGGGCTGCGAAACGGGTGGCTGCGCCGTGCTGCTTGTGCCGGCCGCACCTTCTTGCGCACCCTGCTTCTGGGGCGCCTGATGCTCGACCTCGCCGCTTACGGTGCTTACGACACGTCTTGCCAGATTAATCGGCAGGAAGCAGCGGAAGGTAGTGTTCAATACTCCTTTTATCATCAAATTGAAGTTTATTGAAACTACCTGGTCTTCTCCCCTGATTTCGCTGAAAGCTTCCTCCGTCTCGTCCTTTGTTTCGACAAGCTGCGTCTCGGGTGTGGAGATGTTGATTGGCACATGCAGTATCTCCGCCAGAGCGGTCGCCGCCGCGCCCATCATCTGGTTCATCACCTCGCTGGCCGCGCTCAGGCTCATCTCGTCGAAGACAAAATCATCGGGCGTCACGGGTTCCTCGTTCCCCATCAGCAAATCCAGGATGATTTGCATGTCGCTGCGCCTGAACATGATTACGTTGACGCCTTCCAAGCCATTCAAATAACGGATTTTTACTATTACGGCAGGCTCAAGGTCGCTGCAGTCTATCTCGCTGAACTGCTCCTGCTCTGTCTCCGGGGCGGTAATTGTCACCTGCTTCTCCAGCATGGTGGACAAGGCTGTGGCAGACGCACCGATACTGATATTCATGATTTCGCCTATTGTATCCAGTTCCTCGGGTGTTAGAAGTAAAATTTCCTTATCCACTATTTCATGCCTCTCTTTTCATAGCTTCTTTATCTATTGCCTTCACTAGCTTTATCGCTTTTTTGGAGTGTGCCTCTCCAATCCTCGCGGTAAACCAGGGTATGCCTTCAACTTCGACGACAATGTCTTCGTCAATACGGCGGTTTAGGATGACGACATCGTTCACCTGCAAATGCATAATGTCCGCAAGGCTCATTTGGCAGGTGTCAAGGTATGCCGTAATCTCCAGGTCCGTGCTCTTGAGGTAGTCGATGATAATCTCCTGCTTGTGTTTCTCCTTTTCCGGATCCTGCTGCTTTGTTGAGTGCATGTACTTCGTGCTGAAGCTGCGGATGACACCCTCTAGGCTCTCAGCGGACATACACATATTAGCCGTGCCGGTGTATCTTTCTTCCTTGATTTCAATGCTAACGATAACGACAATATCCTGCGGGGAAAACGCCTGTAGGAGCCTTCCGTTCGTCTCTATGCTCCTCAGCTCCGTCTTTAACGGGAAAAAGCTGTTCCAGGCCTCCTGCATGTAGTTTGTGATATTGGTGTAAAAAAGGCTGAGCAGAGCGATTTCTATGTCCGTATAGTCCCTGTCGGGTGTGAAAAGATCGCCCGAGCCGCCCATCAGCCTGTCTAATACAAGATAGCCGAAGGACGTGGGAAATTCAAGCATTATTGTCGATTCGTTATACGAGTCTTCGTTTTGCTCAAAACTTATCATTCCCACCAGCGTATTGTCGGGAAGCGCGTTGTTGAATTCCTGGTATCTCTGCTCTTCTATCTGAACTACGCTCACTTCACAGGTACTTCTGAGAATGCCGGTGAAATAGGAAGACAGAACCCGAGTGAAGTTTTCATAGAGGTTGCTTAGGGAGCTTAGCTGGTCTTTAGTAAACTTCTTCGGCGAGGAAAAATCGTACAGCTTTTCCTTGTTCTTTTCCTCTGCCTTCGGTTCTTCCAATTCTCCGGCCCGCATTCGCCTGAGCAGCTCGTCTATTTGGTTTTGGGTTAATGCCTCTGACATCTATGCCGGCCACCTTTCATGGCAAACTGGATATTACCGGTCCTAATATAAAGCCGCTCATTAAGGATAGCCCGCGGACCGTTTTTCGATTGTTAAGAAGTCGGAGGAATAAGTATCTCCTCTGCGCCTCCTGGTTTCGGGAATTCATGTGTATCATATAACTGCTTTATCACCCCGTAGGGGTCAAACAGAGTCTTGCTCTTTTTTCCTATGATAGCCAGTTCGACTCTTCTGTTTGCCTGCCTACCTTCCTCCGTTGAGTTGTCGCCCACGGGGTAGTTCTTTCCGTAACCGAGTATCACAATCTTTTTCTCGTCGAACTGCTGCTCGTGCTCCAGATGAATGGCGACCATTGCGGCCCGCTCGCCGGAGAGCATCCAGTCGGACACGGGAGTATCAGCATCCGCCGTATGCCCGAAAATGGTTACGAGGTCTATGTCGTCCTCATACTCCTTAATTGCCTTTCCGATAAACCCGATTGTAGACTTGCTATCTTCCCGGAAGACATATCGGTCGGGCTCGAAAAAGGCGGAGCTGCTGAAGCGGATATAGATTATATCATCGGTCTGCATGAGGTAGACGGCGTCTTCCTGATGGTTTTCTCTGACATACTCGGTCAGCTTCAGGAAAAGTTCGGTCAGGGAGTCCTCCTCTATTTCTATTGGATCGCCGATTTGCTTGGAATCTTCAATGATAAGACTTCCCGCAAACGAGCGTATGAACGCGTTGAACTTCTCCTGATTTACCGTCGATATGCTGAGAAGCAGTACAAAGAAGGTTAAAAGCAGCGTGACCATATCGGCGTATGTGTTGAGCCAGGA
>DUPK01000015.1 GCA_012838345.1 Clostridiales bacterium
ACAATCCGTACATTAATAAAGCCATTTTGTTAATGCAGGAAAATTATCAAACGAACATAAGCATCAGTGATATTTGCAATCTTATTTATCTTAGTCCTTACCACTTCAAGCGCATTTTCAAGGAGTGCACCGGACGGCCGCCCCATCGGTATCTGATTGATATCCGATTGGAAAAGGCTAAGGAGTTGCTCATAAATAACAAAGGTACGATTGAGGAAATAGCAAGGCTGTGCGGTTTTGTAAATTCAGCGCACTTTGCAGTGGCTTTTAAACGCAGAACGGGTCTGTCACCATCCGAATACAGAAAAGTCTACGTACAGAAAAAATCTTAAACTTGAGCCGTACTGTTCACCGAAATGGTGAACAGTATTTTTTAATTAACATTAGAAAAGAAAAGCACTTTTTGAAAAAAATGAGCACTTTCGACAAAATGTACGTTCTTTCTGCATGGTAAAATATAGGACAAGACTGGACAAGACTGGACAAGACTGGACAAGACTGCTGTATTATGTCCTGAAAGTTAGTTATTATGGATTTAAGAAAGGATGCCGGGCGAAATTTGAGCAGCTCCAGAGCACAAAGATAATTGGTGTAGCAGGTAAGGCAGGGGCGATTTAGAAAAAGTGAAATCCAAGCATTAAACATTCTCTGCGCCGCAAAATCCTATGTACTTAAAAATTGATATTTGCACCTATCCGTATTTCTTGCTTACTTTGAGACCTGCGCAGTAATCATGACCGAGATATTTATATGACAGGGGGAAATACAATGGCAAAGAAATTCTTCTCGATTTTCCTGGCTTTTGTCTTGGTATTGGGAATGCTTCCCGTTATCGGCGCCAGTGCCACGGATGCGGCTCCCACATTTCCGGACATGCCCGACAACTGGGCGACAAAAGCGTTGGAAAGCGCGGTAGCAAACGGGATTTTGACAGGCTACGACGACGGTAAGCTGTGGCCTAACAATCCGCTGACAAGAGCACAGATGGCAACAATAATCACTCGTGCTTTTGGCGCGACGGAGAATGCTGACATCTCCGCCTACTCGGACGTCAAGAGCACAGACTGGTTTGCCGGCAGCATAGCAAAGGCTGTTAAGATGGGTGTAATGCAGGGCTACGACGGAAAAATGAGCCCCAACGACAACATCACTCGTGAGCAGGCCTTTGTAGTGCTGGCGAGAGCGCTAAAGCTCGATACAGCCACGGAAGCTAATAAGAGTTTTTCGGATTCGGGCGATGTATCCGACTGGGCAAAAGGCCATATATTTGCCATGGTGAACGCAGGCTACATACAGGGCTCGGACGGTAAGCTGAATCCAAAAGCGAATATCACGAGGGCCGAGTTTGCGCAGGTTATATACAATGTAATTAAGCAGTACATAAAGGCTGCAGGCGAATACACAACTGTAGCCGATGGAAACGTCATGGTGAGCGTACCCGGCGTGACACTTAAGAATGTCACAATTAACGGCGACCTAATAGTCGGTGACGGTGTCGGGGACGGGAACCTAACACTTGAAAATGTCGCGGTTAAGGGCGGGCTTGTTGCCCGCGGCGGCGGTGTGAACTCAATTATAATCAAGGGCGGCAGCGTTGAGGGCAAAGTAGTTGTCTCTAAGGTGGACGGCAAAATCCGCGTCTCTGTTGAAGGCGGCGCCGACGTTGAGGTCATTGTCGTCGACGATGGAAAAGACGACGTAGTAATCGAGGGCACAATTGGAACCGTACAGGTTAACGCACCGGATGTTCCTGTTGCCATACAGAACGCAACCGTATACAAGGTTGAAGTCAACTGTGAGGGCGCAGCTAAGGTTACGGTTTCCCAGGATGCGAAGGTCACAAATGTCGTGGTAGGCGACAAAGCTGGCGGCAGCGCCATAAATGTAGCCGGACAGGTATCGAAGATTGAAACATCCGCTCCCGAAACGACGGTGTCAGGCGCCGGCTCTGTCGGCACGGTAACCGCCAAATCAGGCGCGGACGGGACTACGGTGACCACTCCGAACACGGTAGTCGCCAACCAGGGCGCAACGGGCGTTACCGCGGGTGGCGGCCAGGAAGTGCCGCAGAACGGCAGCACAACGAACAACAGCAGCGGCTCGGGTGTCGTGACACCGCCTTCTGGTGGTGGCGGTGGAGATAGCGGTTATGTAGAGCCTCCTAAGGAAATCACTGGGTTTACCCCGTTGGCTAATGTCATCCTGGATTCCGACGAGAATCTTGTCAACCTGACAGTCTTGAAGGCCAGCGGCAAGCTTCCGACGAAAGTGACGGTAACCGACGGCACTACACCTGCTGAAGCTACGATTACTAACTGGACGGGTACTTTTGACGGCACAACAAAAGATACCTATACTCTGACAGCGGTGTGGACAATGCCGTCAGGGTATGTTGACAATGTAGACCCAATTTCAGTAACGATAGATGTAATAGTAGATACTGTCCAGACAAAAACAGTATCCAGCATAACCATCAAGACTGCGCCGGGCAATGTAAGCTATGTTGAAGGCCAAAAATTAGACCTTACCGGTTTGGAAGTGACCTTAAACTACAACGATGGTTCAACGGATGACGTGGCGCTTGCAGATTTTGGTGCCAATGCCATCACAACAAATCCAGCTGATGGCGCAACACTGACAACGACGGATACCAAGGTAACCATAACACACACTGTAAGCGGCGAGAGTGTAGAGCAGGCCATCACCGTTGTAGCCAAGGAAGTAACCGGTATTGCCGTTAATACTCAGCCGAGCAATCTGAGCTACGTTGAAGGCCAAACCCTTAACCTAGACGGTTTGGTAGTAACCTTGACCTATAACGACACCACAACGGAAGATGTAGCGTTTGAGAACTTTGGAACCAAGGGCATCACAGCAAACCCGGCTCATGGAACCTCTCTGTCCGTAGCTGCTCACAACAACCAGCCGGTAGTGGTAAGCTGCAATAGCCAGACGGCCGATACCACAGCTATTACAGTAGTTCCTGCAGCCGTCATTTCCTCGGTCAACCCGACGACCCTGACGGAAGCGGCGGCAAACGACGGTAGTCTGACTGACGGAACGATAGTGATAACTATAGCCAACGGCACTCTGGCGACGGACATTGCCAAAACGGATGTAACGGCAGCCAATTTGCCGACGGGACTGGACTTCACGGTAACCCGTGACAGCGATACCCAACTTACTATCACAATTACCGGCAACGCAACTAATCATATAAACGCAAACGACGTTACCAACCTGACCTTCACCATTGCACAGGGCAAGGTAACGGGTGCGTTAGCTGATCTGACGACCGGAAATATCACCATAGACTTTAATGATCAGATAGTAACTGAACTTTCTCTTGACTTGTTAGTAACGGCCCCGGAAAAAGGAGCAACACCAGTTACAACAGCAATTGACAAGACCCAGTATAGCGGAACAATTGAATGGTTTGAGTCTGATGGGACAACCCCGGTAGCAGGGAACTTTGCAGCATCGACAGTGTATATAGCTAAAGTAACCTTGACAGCAAAAGAAGGCTATACCTTCACCGGAATAGGAGCAAACAGCTTCACCTACACAGGGGCGACGAGCGTAGCCAATGCAGATGATTCCGGAGTGGTAATAATCACGTTCCCGGCGACAGAACCGGTGGTATTAGATTCGACCATAACCCAAGATCCCGGCAAAACGGGTGGAGATGCAACCGTGACAGTAGAGGGTAAGACCATTACCTTTGGCGGAACGATTGCTTACTATGAAAAAGATTCCACAGCGGTAAACTTCCCGCCGGAATCTGGAAACTATGTAGGTGTAAAGGTAACAGCGCCGACAGAAATCACTCCGGGAGAAGCAAGCACCTTAACAATTGGTGAAACAACCTATACAGGTTGGAACAACTTCGGAGACGGAGATAACTATTTCTTCTACTATCCCAGAGTAACGGCGGCAGGTCAGACATTCACCTTTACAGTAAAATGGGACGGGACCGATGCAACAGCAGATACCTTCACAATTAAGATTGCTGCGGATGCAACGTTACAAGATTAAACAGACCCGCTAAATGAAGGTTTTGCATCTGCAAACTCTTCACTGAATACAGTCTGGATTCTATACCCAGGAGCATCACCAGGCTATACATTTAGGGTGTATGATTCATCGGCTGGCGGGGAGTTATTAGGGCAGGCCGCTTGTACGGAGGCCTTTGAGCCACTTTGTGTACAGCTTGGCACAGATATAACTGAAGGCCAGACTGTATATGTATCAAGGCAGGATATGGGAAAAGCTGAAAATAGCAGGATAGCCGTAGAAGCCAGCCCCACCCGGATTGTAGAGAACACCAAAGGTTGGGATACTCTTGAAGGTATGGAAGTGTACAAAATTACATTATACTAAAATGGGGAACTGCACAGTTATGGGGAGATTTTTATTTAGACAACGGAACATCTCAGTGTCCTACTCTTTCCCACAGCATCCCTGATGGCACTACATATCAGTTAACTCTATGGTTTAATATAAGCGGGGCAGTCAGTCAATGGGAGGGGAGTTACTTAAAATACCAAGCAGACAAAGAAGCAGGGGAGTTATTAGACCAAGGATTAATACCTGTAAAGTCACCGGAGACTATTGGCCCAATACTTAGTTAAGCCCTTATGCTCCAATAAGGTTAGCAGGAGAGCCGACACTCTTTCCGGAGTGTCGGCTCTCTCAATCGTTTCAGGGAGTCGTAATCTCATATATTTGACGAGGGTGAGTTAATACAGCCAGGAGAAACAGGTAAACTGTTTTCCACTATTTTTCCAATGCAGCGGTTAGGTCAGGTAGCCGGAACGATGTGTGCAGTAGGCGGCACAGCTCAATTTACCTTTGAGTTAGTAGATGGTACTGTTTAAGCAGCATGCCAAATCTTATATTGCTAAAATTGACCTCCAGGCTGTACAATAGAAATGTAGGACGAAACATATTTCGTTATTAGAGGCGCCTTTGGCGTTTTATAATTATGTTTTGCTTACCGTGTCGCTTCTCCTGATTGGTTTTTTGATTGTATCTGCCAAGCGAAAGCTAATAAAGAAGAGACGGCTGAGAAGCTATGCAAATGTGACTATAACTATTTCCATAGTTTTATATTATGCATGGTTATTTATTCCCAAATTTAGATAGCATCCCAACTACCGGTAAATAATCCTATGCTTCATCCTGCTTGCTGGTGGAAGCGCAAGAGCTGATGCCTTCGGTTTCTCCATTTATATTCCTTCCGCTGTCCGTGACAGCCGTTATTATGATTATTCATGGCGGCGTTCACTTTATTAAGGCGCAGACGTATGGAGTGGAATGTCCGTGTTGCACATTGAAAGATTGAAGGAGGCGCGGATATGAAAAACACAGCGTTATTCGAAGGTCATAAAATATGGGTATGGTTTATCCTTTTATCCGTTGTAATCGCTTCACTTATTGCCTTGTTCTCTGGCAGTCTGCAAATAAGGCGTACTATGGCTGCAGAAGTGACGCTTGACGAATTCAAGGCGCATATGGTTGAGCGTATTCCTGCCCTAATGAAGCAGTATGAGATACCGGGCTGCAGTATCGCACTTGTAAAGGACGGAGAAATCGTATGGACTGAGGCGTATGGTTATGCGAATGTGGAAAGCGGCAGGGCGCTTACAGTTGATACGCCTATGAGTGTGCAGTCAATTACAAAATCTGTTACAGCCTGGGGAGTAATGCGGCTAGCAGAAAAGGGATTAATTGACCTTGATGCTCCGGTATCGCAGTATTTAAAAAGCTGGCAATTTCCGAATTCAGATTATCCGACAGAGAAGATTACAATACGTCAGCTTTTGAGTCACACCGCAGGGATGCCGCTGGGCGATTTCACCAATATTTATGCCCCTGATGAGGCAATGCCCTCCAGCCGGGATGTGATGACTAGGGAAGCGGTGCCTACGCGTGAGGCGGGGGCGGGATTTGCCTACTCCAATGTGGGCTATAATATATTAGAAATTCTAATAGAGGATATCACAGGGCAAAGCTTTTCAGAATACTTGCGCTCGGATGTATTTCAACCGCTGGGCATGGATAGCGCCACCTTTGAGATAGACGCAGCGGCGACGCCTTACCCGTCTACGGGATATAACCTTAGTGGAAAGCCAGTGCCTGTATATCTCTATCCCTCAAAAGCTTCGGGTGGGCTGTTTGCCACTGCAAAAGATATTGCCCGTTTTGTGGCAGCGGGCTTGAAAGAAAACCCTGTTCTAAATTCCGAAAGCGTTAAGCAGGTGTATCAGCCCGTAAGTCATGAAATCGGAATATATGGGTTTGTGTTTAATGCATATGGATTAGGGCATTATATTGAAAAGTTGCCGAACGGTATGAGCAGCGTTTCCCATGGAGGTCAGGGCAACGGCATCATGACGCATTTTCAATCTGTGCCTGAAACGGGCGATGCTATTGTGATTCTCACAAACAGCCAAAGAAGCTGGCCGTTCATCGCCTATGTGCTTAGCGATTGGGCGCAGTGGCGGGCATTTCCGTCTGTCGGTATGGGAAAGATTATCTGGGGGCATTATGGAATTTGTGTACTCATCGGCATACTGATCTCTGCAAGTTTGTTGATAATACTGAGACTGATTGTTGGCTTCCGTCAGCCAAAACGAGCTGCGTTCAGAGTGCTTCGAGCCGTGACGGCGGTTATTCTGCTCGGAGTTCTGGTTTGGTGTGCTTTTCAAGAGTATTTGTTTGTTACTTCGGTTTTTCCTGTTCTGTCCGGTTGGCTTGGGGGCTCGGTGCTCGGGTTCTCCGTCGTAATGCTATTGTCTATGCTGCTACCTGCACGCCGAAGAAAGCGGGCTAATCTCTAAGGTCAGATTCAATTTCAAGGGTGCAGCTTCTGTTATTATTGCCTGACACAATACGTCAGTCACATATTTTATGACAGTTGTTTTTCAGTATATGTGAAAAAATGAACTGCTCAGTGTGAAAAACCACCGTAAAATTTTATTAGATGAAATTTGTACATCTCTATTTTCCATCTGTGTTTGTCAAGAAAAATGTGAGCACCCTCAGCACCGTTTTTCATTGTAGAGTAAGGCGGCAACAGGAGACCATTTACACACCTTTTGGAGCGCCAACAGGTCGGGTTGCGTCAAGAAAAGTTCGCAGTTTTGGGACTCCGGGCAATGAATTAGGCTGCATTGAACAGCAGTGTCTGAATGGATTTTGGATTCAAATACGCCCTGGAAACAGACCAGTCCTCGGCATACTCCATAAGATAGGTCGTCACCAGTCTGAGGTAGGAGTCGGGATTGGTTATCTGCTATCCCACAAGTAGCAACAGAGCCTATGCGCCTATGGGAGCGCACAGGCTCTTTGATTTATAAGCTTAGATTATTCCAGCTGTCCCAGAAGCTTCAGCTTTTCCTTTGCCGGAAAGCCGGCTTCGTATTCTGCTGATTCCTCGGGATAGTATTCACAGGCGAAATAGCCCTTAGGTACAGCATACTCTCCGGTGATGCCGTCAGATTGTCAACACCATAAAAACTATCGCAAGCCCTCTTGCCAGGTCAAGCTCCAATTGCCTCCCGCAGTTGACCTTTTGAGTCGAAAATATGCTCTCCATAGCTTTATCCCCCTTTATGTATTTAAATATCATTGGTCAAAACCTTATTTCTATTGGGCTCTCGATATTATAATTTTACAGACTAAAAATAATACTTCAACCCTTATTTCCAAAATCATGAAATAAAGGTCCCTGACCATTAGAATATAACAGGAGCTGATGCAATCATAGTTGGCATGATAATTAAATATGATTCGGCAATCATCGTCATTTTTAGTATACTCCGTTCCTATGATTGCGAATTATTACAATATAAGTATAATAGGGGTATCAGATTTTGGCAGTATAATAAGCGGCGGGGTTTGACAAAGCAGGCCTGCTCGTATCCTTCCTTTATTACACTGAAATAGGAGGGATTGCCGATTGAACGGCCTATGGTGAGCTCGGCGTTCAAGCTGCAAGGGTGTCAAAGCATTTATGGAGAGGCTGATATAAAGTCCCCGATGCCTGGATTTGAAATATACGAGGGGAGGACTGAGTCATGACAGAGAAACGAAATCTGAAACTGGTGGTTGCGGAAGGTCTTCTGTCCAACATGCTGTTTGGAACGCTGTTTGTCTGGTCAGTCCTGCGAATCCCTCTGTTGGAGCTTTTTCCGACATGGAACGAGGGCATGCTGTCTCTGATATTCGGCATACATAATTTGTTTACATGCGCCGGAATACTGCTGGGCGGACAGCTGACTAAGCGGCTTTCTACCAGAAGAGTCTATCTGCTGTTTACCGTGCTGACGGTTGTTGGACTTGCCGGCTTTGCACTTTTACCGGTTTCTAACCCGGGTGCCTCATATATCATGGCGATGATTCTGTTTTGGTTCTTCGCCGCGACCGGGATAGGCATCGGAATTAATGTCGTGCAGTCCACTACGATTCCCTGGTTTCCAAAACATAGCGGTTTCATATCGGGTGCGCTATATATGGCTCTTGGAATATCCTCCGTCATCTTGGCCGCGCTTGCAAGAGCTTTACTTCCGCTAATTGGAGTTAGGTTGGTTATGCCGGTATTCGCGGCAATTATTCTGGCGGTATCGCTGCTGATACTGGCGGATAAGGAAAGCATTAAGCCGCCCGCTGAAAAAGCAACTTCTAAGCAGGAGCTAAGCGGCTGCAGACCGTCTGTGATGCTGAGAAAGCCCGTATTCTGGCTGCTGATTTTCTGGAATATCAGCCTGCGCACATCTGGACTGATTCTGCTCGACCATGCTGCAAGCATGGCTGTGGCTTTCGGAGGGATGGCGCTGGTTGCCATGATGATTGCCCCGGCCAATGGCCTTGGTTCGCTGTCCGTCGGGTTTGCAATGGACAAACTGGGCATGCGCAGAACTATGAAGATAGATGCCCTACTGTTTTTCCTTGCAGCTGTACTTCTGTGCGCAGGCACATGGTTGGGCCGGTTTGGGTTTATTTTGCCCGGGCTTCTGCTAGGTGGATTTGCATACGGCGGATCCAGCAGTTCCTACGCCGCGGCGGTCAAGAATCAGTTTGGTGCTAAGTACTACACGCAGAATTTTGCTGTTTCCAATCTGGCGATAGGCTGTGCGGCGCTGCTGGAATCAGGCTCCGGTACTGTGCTGGACATTACCGGCAGTTACTTTTCGGTCATGCTCATGGTCGCGGTTCTGACTATTCTGGCCTTGATTCTTTCTATTCTAGCCGGGAAGCGGATTAAATAGGAAAGCATGGCTTTATTAAATTGCGAGTACTGCTATAAGCGGCTCATGGATGGAGCGCCTGAGTTTTAAATTGGATTAAGAAATACTGCTCCAATTCGAATAATCTGCATCATATCCTGACAGGAGCGGGATGTATTTTTCAAACAAGGTATTATGCTAAAGTGATAGCAATTTATTACTTTACATCCGTATTGTATTTTGTTATAATGGCGAAAAATATTAAAGGAGAGGAATCCATGGGCGGCAATCAAATTCAAATTCTTGTTGCAATGTGTGTCTACCTTGCGTTTGTCATCGCGATAGGCTTATTTTATATGAGGACGGCAAATGAAAGCTCCGATAATTACTTCATCGGCGGCAGAAAACTTGGCCCGTGGATTGCGGCTATGAGCGCAGAAGCCTCGGATATGAGCGGTTGGCTGCTGATGGGGCTTCCGGGCGTGGCATACTGGTTCGGTCTTAGTGACGCCATCTGGACTGCCATCGGACTTGCGGCCGGGACTTACATAAACTGGCTTGTAGTTGCAAAGAGGCTTCGCAGGTATTCCGCTCTGGCGGGCAACGCTATAACCATTCCGGAATTTTTAAGCAACAGGTACAAAGAAAATAGGAAGGTAATCCTTGCAATAGCATCAGTGTTCATTCTGGTATTTTTCGCGGTTTATGCGGGAAGCTGCTTTGTTACGTTCGGCAAGCTTTTCAGCACATTGTTCGGAATGCGCTATCAGACCGTTATGATAGTCGGCGCGATAGTAGTTATCCTGTATACGTTCCTCGGAGGCTTTCTCGCGGAAAGCGCCACGGACTTCCTTCAGGGAATTGTTATGATTATTGCGCTTTGTGCGGTTTTGAGTGTTGGGGTGATTGCTGCCGGCGGAGTACAGGCAATACTTGATAATATTAAGTCAATTCCGGGATTTTTCGAGTTTTTCGGCATAGCTCAGCCGGAATTGACGGCGGATAAAGTCCAGATGCTTGACGCGGCGGGTAAGCCCTTGTTCGGGCAAGCGGGGAAATATGGTATTCTGACGATTATATCCACCTTGTCCTGGGGTCTCGGCTATTTTGGTATGCCTCAGGTACTTTTGAGGTTCATGGCGATAAAAAAGTCGTCCGAGCTGAAGAAATCAAGACGCATAGCAACAGTATGGTGCGTAATTTCGCTGCTTGCCGCGGTTGCGATAGGGTTGGCAGGAAGATCGCTTTATTCCGCCGAGCTGCTCACAAGGAGCAACGCTGAAAACATATTCATCGTCATGTCCACTGGACTCCTGCCCGCGTTTCTGGCCGGCATAGTCATGTCGGGTATCCTTGCCGCCACGATGAGCTCTTCCGACTCGTACCTGCTCATCGCTTCATCGGCGCTGTCACGCGATATTTTCAAAGGAATATTCAAAAAGGATGCGACCGACAAACAGGTTATGCTTGTTTCGCGTGTAACATTGCTGCTTGTAGCGCTCTTCGGCGTAATCATCGCTTTGGATGAAAACAGCGTCATCTTTAAGGTTGTCTCGTTTGCCTGGGCGGGCTTTGGAGCCACCTTCGGACCCATTATACTCTTCTCATTGCTCTGGAAGAGGACGACAAGGGCAGGAGCAATCGCAGGTATACTCACCGGAAGTATTATGGTATTCGTATGGAATATGCTGATTTCACGTCTTGGCGGCGTGTTCGCCATATATGAGCTGTTCCCGGCATTTGTGCTCTCGAGCATAGCCATCGTCATCGTTTCGCTTTTGACGAAAAAACCGGATCAGGCTATACTGGACGAGTTCGAGGCGGCAAAGACGTACGATTGCTGACGCTTAATTATATTGCCATATGATTGAAGTAGGAGGCGGCAGAGCAATTGCTCTGCCGCCTTTGCATATAAAGGCAACCCTGAAGAAGCCGATTTGAACCGCAGATTCGCCGGTTCTGCTTATTTCATGCCAAAAATACAATTTATGACAATATTTACGCTTGATTTTTCGGCCTGTACAATTATAATTGATAATATGAGAAGGCTTTACAGGATATCAGCGCCTTTTGCGTACCTAATTATGTGAATAATAATTCTTGTGCATTTTGAGGCCGAAAAAATGAAAGGGTGAACCGGCTCCGTGAAGTTGAAACCGCACCCAAATACCAATAAACCGCGCTCGTTTGTATTTGGCAATGTGGTCAGCGCCAGGGGAATTCAAAAGCAGAATTTCCCCTATATTTTTATATGGGTTGTTTACTACGCGTGGGTTGTCTCATTTACAACCTGGTGGACAGCCTCTCCGTTTACGGAAGTTGTTTTCAACGCCCAGCTACGCAGCCTGCTGCACAGCGTCAACTTGGTTTTCTCCGCCATATTTATCTTTGTCATTAAAAAAGAGTGGTTTGTCAAAACGGCCCGTATCGGAGCGGGGCTAATTATCGCGGGTGTCGGCCTGTTTCTGATTTCCCCGAACCGGCAGATGGAGCTGCTATTCATTGTCATTATTGGCGCGGCTCTCGGTGTCGTCAATACCAGCATTTTGATGCCCTTTGTTTTTACTCTAAACAATACGGAAAAGCTGTACGCTGTCGTTGGAAGCAATGTGCTGATCAGCCTGATTTCACTTTTTCAAGAGGAAAGCTCCGGGAGCTACCTGCTGGAGCACGGCGGCGATCTTTTGCTGTCATGTATAATGCTGGCCGTCGCTCTAAGCGCAATTATATTTTTCAAAAAGGATTGTCTTCCCTCAGGCTCGGCAAGCGCGCAGACTTATCATCCGCGCATTTATATAACACTGGTGTATAACTGTGTTGTTGCAATTCTCTGCAAAGGCGTCGGCAAGGGGCTTTTGAATATCACCGCATCCGTTTCCGGGTACCCAGTTCTCATTTGGCATTATCTTGGCGGCTTGGCCGGATGCATACTCTATTTTGCCGTCTATGCCTTCTCCAAAAGCTCTTATATCTGGCTGTGCAATATTACCTTTGGCACTTATGCAATGGGGCTTTTCTGTAACGCCTTTTCCGAGAAGGTCCCGGGTCTTGCCGTGGCCTTTGCCATACTGCTGGGAATCGGCAATACGGTGGGTATGATAAACATGTACTATATCCTGGGGGTAGTGGGGAAAAAGTATAACAGCATGCGCTATCTGCGCCTATCGATTTTATTTATCGGCATCTGTGGAGGCGTATCCGGTGTTGCGGCGGGCAACTATGTCCACATTAAGAACATTCCAGAGGTATCTATGGTTGTGTCCCTTGTCTCCGCCGCCGTCATGCTGCTGTTTATAATGTTCTCCGCCGCCTTATCGCAGTCACAGTATTATGATGATTGGGCGAAGGATTCCCAACAGATGGAGATAGGCAATGAGCAGCTACATATTTTCAAAAAGTATCGTTTGACCAAGCGGGAAATTGAAGTGTGCAAGCTGCTGCTGCAAGGGTATACCATGCGCCAAATATCCGGTATTTTGTCCCTCGCCTATCCCACGGTAAACACCTATTGCACCTCAGTTTACCGCAAATTGAATATCAACAGCAGGACAGAGCTGCTGCTCCTGTTTAAAGATTATAATGTGAAATAGCCGGCAAGTTAAAATGAACTGCACCCCAATTGTTAGACAGTATGGTATACTGAATAACGATTGGGGTGTTTTTATGCCAAAAGGAGTGCCGAACAAACGATACACGGCAGAATTTAAACAGAAAGTTGTGGAAGCAG